>NZ_JBEPQT010000004.1:380000-501431 GCF_040547985.1 Bradyrhizobium sp. LB14.3 | reverse complement strand
AAAGACCCAGCGGTCGGGACGAAAAGCTGGCAGCAATCAAACAAAAAGCGGAACATCCGCCTTGACACACCAAATCCCCATGTGAGCAATCCAGACTGTCTCTGCGGAAAGATCCTTGATTGCTTCGCGGCGCTCGCAATGACGAGATTGGGGCAACTGCATCGCTCTTTCAATGGGCCTTCCAGATAGCTGACACGCCTTCGCGTTCTCGCGGCGCGTTTCGCCCGAGCTTTAAGGTTTCGTTCGCGCGCTCTGAAGCCAAAGGGCGCAGGGAAGGCCGGGCGCCGGCGGCACCCGTTGGTCCGTGCGCGACAAGAGTGCACACGGGGTGGACCGATGGGGTGGCCGATCGCCCGGCCTTCCCTGCGCGGATGGTTTTAACGGTGTCCTTCGTGCTCTCCCCGGGGAGCGATGCACTATTGCCCCCGTCGTCCCGCCGATGGCTGATGCGCGCGCCCGGTCGGGCCGCCACATCACCGCTGGGACTTGACGCACAGACCCCGGGCGTCAGGACCACACGACTTCTCCGTCCGCGGACGGACCCGCCTGATCGTCAAGGGCTTGCGTGTGCTCACCCCCGACAATCGACCAGCCCGCTCTCCAGCGCCGTGTCGTACCGCGTCGCGTGAGGACTCACGGTTGCCCGCCCTGTCATCACGCCGCCCGCGCCGACGCTGCCGCGTCCACCGCCACCCGGCCCGCATGTCGTGACGATCGCGAACGCCCCTTTGGCAGGGCCAGGATGAGCGTCGTATGCCACAAATCCGAAATTCGGAAAAGTGAAATCTTTTTACGCGGAGGGCTTGACCGGGTATTTTGCCCGACGCCTCGCGGGTGCAGGCCGCGCGCGGCGAGAGGGCTTGGGCAGCCCGCAGCTACACCGTCATTGCGAGCGCAGCGAAGCAATCCAGACTGTCTCTGCGGAAAAGATTCTGGCTCGCTTCGCTTCGCTCGCAATGACGGAAATTATGCTGGCGGTCGGAGCATCACTATCCGGGCCACGGAAAAGCCTACGCCGGCGTCAGCTCGTCATACACCGGATAGTCCGTATACCCCTTCTCCTCGCCGCCATAGAACGTCGCACGGTTATACGGCGTGACCGGATAATCGTGCTGCAGGCGGCGCGGTAGGTCGGGGTTGGAGATGAAGATGCGACCGAAGGCGATGATGTCGGCATGTCCCTCCGCGATCGCGGCGTTCGCCGTCTCGCCTGTGAAGCCGCCGGCGGTCATCAGCACACCACTGTAGAGCGGACGGAACAGCAGCATCGCCGACGGCACGTTCTGCCAGTTGACTTCGGCTCGCCCCGAACCGCTGGAGCGCGGTTCGATGAAATGCAAATAGGCGAGACCGAGCTTGTCGATCGCCTTCACCACATGCGTGTAGAGCGGCATCGGATCGGGCTCGCCGGAATCATTGGCAATGCCGTGGGGCGACAGCCGCACGCCGACGCGGCCCGCGCCCCAGACGTCGATCGCGGCCTGCGTCACTTCGAGCAGAAGCCGCGCGCGGTTCTCGATCGAACCGCCGTACTGATCGGTGCGCTGGTTGCTGCGCGACTGCAAAAACTGTTCGAGCAGATAGCCGTTGGCGCCATGAATCTCGACGCCGTCGAAGCCGGCGGCCAGCGCGTTCTTCGCGCCCTGCCTGAAGGCCTCGACGATGCCCTTGACCTCTTCGGTCTCCAGCGCGCGCGGCGTCTCGTAGTCGGAGATCTTGCCGTCGGCGGTCATCGCCTTCACGCCTTCGGCCTTGATCGGTATCGCCGAGGCCGAGACCGGCAGCTCACCACCGTGGAAAGAGGAATGAGAGACGCGGCCGACATGCCAGAGCTGGAGAAAGATGATGCCGCCCGTGGCATGCACGGCGTCGACCACCTTGCGCCAGCCGGCGATCTGCGTCTCCGAATAGATGCCGGGCGTCGCCGGGTTACCGCGGCCATGCGAGAGCACGGGCGAGGCCTCGGCGATGAGCAGGCCGCCTTGGGTGGCGCGCTGACCGTAATATTCGGCGTTGAGCGGCCGCGGCGAAAAGCTCTCGCGCTCGGCCCGCATGCGCGTCAACGGCGCCATCGCGACGCGATGCGCGAGCTTGTACGGACCGACCTGCAACGGTTTGAACAACGCCTCGAATTTCATGCGGGCCCCAATGGCTAAGAAAGGATGCGGATCATATAGCGAGGGGCGGCCACCGGAAAAGGCGCCGCCCCTACAAAAGCAGATATTCCCTCCCGCGGAACGCGGGAGAGAACGAGCGTTACGCCGTCTTGATCCAGACGGCCTTCACGTTGAGATATTCCTCGACATGCTGCTTGCCAGACTCGCGGCCGTAACCGCTCATCTTGTAGCCGCCGAAGGGCACTGCCGGGTCCATCGCCTGGTAGCAATTCACCCACACCGAGCCGGCGCGGAGCCTCTTCGCAACCGCATGTGCCTTGCTGACGTCGCGCGTCCACAGGCCCGAGCCCAGGCCGAACGTGGTGGTGTTGGCGCGCTTGACCAGTTCGTCCATGTCCTTGAACGCGATGGCGGAGATGACCGGTCCAAAGATCTCCTCCTGCGCGATCCGCATGTTGTCCTGGACGCCCGCGAACACGGTGGGTGAAACGAAGAAGCCTTTCGACAGCGCGCCTTCGGTGACCCGGCCGCCGCCGGCGAGCGCCTTGGCGCCTTCCTTCTGGCCGATGTCGAGATAGCTGGTGACGCGTTCGAGCTGCTGCTCGGAGACCAGCGGCCCGATCTGGGTGTTGGGATCGAGGCCGTTGCCCACTTGCAACTTCTTGCCGAACTCGGCGACACGTCCGACGAATTCCTCGTAGATCGACTGCTCGACGAACAGCCGCGTGCCCGCGCTGCAGATCTGCCCCGAATTGGCGAACACCGCCATCGCCGCACCAGGCACGGCCGCATCGAGATCGGCATCCGCGAACACGATGTCCGGCGACTTGCCGCCGAGTTCCAGCGAGACACGCTTGAGGTTGCCGGCCGAGGCACGGATGATCGACTGGCCCGTGACATGCGAGCCGGTGAAGGCGACCTTGTCGACGTCGTGGTGCGAGGCAAGCGCGGCACCCGCGGTCTCGCCATAGCCAGGCACGACGTTGATGACGCCGGGCGGCACGCCCGCTTCCATCGCGAGCTCGGCCATGCGCAGCGAGGTCAGCGGCGCTTCTTCGGCGGGCTTGAGCACGACGGTGCAGCCGGTCGCGATCGCCGGACCGATCTTCCAGATCGTTGCGGTCAGCGGGCCGTTCCAGGGAATGATGGCGCCGACGACGCCGATCGGCTCCTTCAGCGTGTAGGAGAATATCTCGCCGGGCAGCGAGTTCTCGATGGTTTCGCCGTGGATCGCGGTGGTCTGGCCGGCATAGTAGCGCAGCATGCCGACGGCGCGCAGGCGATAGGCGCGGGTACGGCTGAGCGGGGCGCCCATATCGAGCGTGTCGAGCTGCGACAATTCGTCGAAATTCTTCTCGACGAGGTCGGCGAGCTTCAGGAGCAGGTTCTGCCGCTCGAACGGCTTGACCTTGCTCCAGGCCCCTTCGAAGGCGCGGCGGGCGGCAGCAACTGCACGGTCGATATCTTCCTTGTCGCCCTCGGCGACCGTTGCGAGCAGTTCGCCGGTGGCGGGGTTGTGGGTCTCGAAGCGCTTGCCGGAGGCAGCATCGACCCACTTCCCGTCGATCAGCATCTGCTTGTAGGACCCGTTGGCGAATGGATGGCGCGTGATCGGAATTGCCTGCGACACAGCCATGGCTGAACTCCCTGTCAAATGATTGATTGGTTCGATCTGGGCGGGATCGTTAGGTCGATAGAATACTGCGATGCCGGATAGGCGTAAAGTCGGTGCGGAACGAAGACCTCCCATGCCGACTTGTGCAGGGTCGCGCGAGCGCCATGTTATAGCCCGACCGAGCCCCTCTCCCGGAGACGATCCATGCCGCACCCCGCCATCGTCAAAGACAATGTTGCCGTGATCACCGGCGGAGCGTCCGGCATCGGATTCGCCGCCGCCGCAGCGTTCGCGCGCGGCGGCATGAAGGTGTGTATCGCCGATGTGGATCAGGCGCGGCTGGCGGAGGCCGCCGCAAAACTGTCATCCATCACTTCTGCCACACATGTGATGACCTTCGCGGTCGATGTCAGCAAGGCCGAGAGCGTGACGCAACTGGAGCGCGCCGTGCACGAGCGCTTCGGCGGCACCGACATTCTCATGAACAACGCCGGCATCCAGCCCGGCAGCACGCTGTTCGGCGAACCCGACAACTGGCAGCGCATCATCAGCGTCAATATGTGGGGCATCATCAACGGCTCGCGCATCTTCGCGCCCAACATGATCGCGCGCGGCAGCGCCGGCCTCATCATCAACACCGGCTCGAAGCAGGGCATCACCACGCCGCCTGGCGATCCCGCCTACAACGTCTCCAAGGCCGGGGTGAAGGCTTTTACGGAAGCGCTCCAGCACGAACTGCGCAACACCAGGGATTGCCGCATCACCGCGCATATGCTGATTCCCGGCTTCGTCTTTACGGGCCTTACCGCGAAGGGCCGCACCGAAAAGCCGGCGGGCGCCTGGACGGCCGAGCAGACCGTGGATTTCATGCTGGCACGGCTGGAGGCCGGCGATTTCTACATCCTGTGCCCGGACAATGACGTCCCGCGCGCGCTCGACGAAAAGCGCATGCTGTGGGCCGCCGGCGACATCGTGGAGAACCGCCCGCCGCTGTCACGCTGGCACCCGGATTATGCGGATGCGTTCAAGAGATTTGTCGAGGGGGATTAGATGAGCCGTGAGCCCTTCATGCTGAGGAGTGCGGAACGCGCGTCTCGAACCATGCAGGCCCGGCTGGGGCCTCGATCCTTCGAGACGCCCGCTTCCAGCGGGCTCCTCATGATGAGGGTTAGAGCGTCTCTTGCTGATGCCCGCAATTCTTGCAGGAGAATTTGACGCGGGACTGGCCCTTTGGCGCCTGCACCCGGTTCGGGGCGCCGCATTTGCCGCAGACGGCCTCGATGCGGGTATCGCCCTGCTTGACGACGACGGTCTTCTTTTCCATCGATTCGCGGATCAGGCGCTCGGCCTCCTCACGCAGGGACTGTTTGGACAAAGCTCGTCTCCGCCATAAATGCGGGCGAGGCTTATCCCACCTGCGGCGAAATCACAATCCGAAACGGCTGCTCAGACTTCGACAATCACGTAGCTGTCCTCGACATGCACCGCAAACGTCTCGGCAACATACGGGCCCTTCTGGAGTTCCTCGCCTCGCTCCACCGCGACCGGATATGACCTTATCTTGACGCGCTTCGGGTCGAACCACGACTGGCCGTTGCGCATGTCGAACTCCCAGCCATGCCAGGGACAGCGCAGCATCTCTCCGACGCGCGAGCGCTGATAGACGCCGGGCTCGGGCGAGGTCAGCCGCGCCACGCACGCCGCTTTCTCCAGCGGCGCGCCTTCGTGCGGGCAGCGGTTCAGCAGCGCGAAGAACTCGCCATTGACGTGGAACACAACGATGTCGCGGCCCTCGACGTCGACGACCTTGTTGCCGCCGGGCGGGATCTCCGAGGTGGACGCAACGATGTGACGGGCCATATTCGCTCACACCGCTCTCAGAATTTATAGACCGCGCGGGCATTGGTGCTGAAGATCTTGGTCCGCTCGGCTTCTGTCAGCGGCGTCTTGAAAGCGAAGCGCGGATCGTCAAAGTCCCAGTGCGGATAGTCCGATGAGAACAATAAACGGTCGATGCCGACCCATTCGATCAGCGAGCGCAGATGCCGGGCTTCGTCAGGCTCGTCGATCGGTTGCGTCGTGAACCAGAAATGCTCGCGCACATATTCCGACGGCTTGCGCTTGAGATGCGGCACCTCGCTGCGGAAGCGCTCAAAGTGCTGGTCCATCCGCCACACCGCAGATGGGATCCAGCCGAAGCCGCCCTCGATGAAGACGAACTTCAATTTTGGAAAGCGCTCCGGCACCCCCTCGATCACGAGACTGGCAAGCTGCGCCGCAATGGTGTGTGCGTTGGACTGGTGCTCCTCGACATAGTAGGACGGCCAGCCGCCGCCGGTCGGCGCATGCCCGCCATAGCCGCCGACATGGATGCCGAGCGGCAGATCCAGTTCTTGGGCACGTTCGTAGATCGGCCAGTAGCGGCGGCGGCCCAGCGGCTCGTTGGCGCGCGGCGAGACGTTGATCTGGATGTATTCGCCGATTTTCGCGCAACGTTCGATTTCGGCAATCGCAAGATCGACGCCATCCTGGCCGACCAGAATCGAAGCCTTCAGGCGCGGGTCGCGATGCGACCAGAACGCCAGTTGCCAGTCGTTGATGGCACGCTGGATCGCGGCGCCAAATTCGAGATTTTGCTGCGAGAAGATGAAGAGATCGAGCACCTGCAAAATCCCGAACTCGACATCGAGCGGATCGAGATGCTGCTTCTGCATGAAGGCGAGATCCGAGCCGGGTGGCCCGCCGGTCGGCGGCCAGGCGTCGCGCCGGGCGATCAAAGGCGAGGAGCGCGGATATGGCGTGGTGAACAGATAGGGCGTGCGCAGATGGCTGCCATATTCCTTCAGATGCTGCTGCCAGCGTTTGGGCAGGAACTCGTTGAGATCGTCGAACGAATGCAGGCTCGGATGCACGTCGCAATCGACGATGCGCAGCCGGGTCGCCATCGGCTTCTCGTCTTCACGCAGCGGACGGTCGATGACTTCACTCATGCGAACCTCCAAAGTTAGTTGGCGAGCGACAGCCGCGGAAACGTCTCCAGCGGGTTGTCGACGCACATCTTCGAGATGATGCTCTTCGGCAGGTTCGGCGGGATCGGATCGTCGCCGTCGAACTGCCAGTGCGGATAGTCGGACGCGAACAGGAACATCTTTTCGGAGCCGATCTGGTCGATGATCTCCTCGACGCTTTTGGCGTCGGCCGGCGCGTCGAACGGCTGCATGGTGAGGCGAAAATTGTCGCGGATGATCGCAGCCGGCTCGCGCTCGACCCAGGGCACCTCGACGCGCACCCCGCGCCAGGTCTTGTTGGCGCGCCACATGAAGGTCGGCAGCCAGCTCACACCGGATTCCATCAGCACGACCTTGAGATTCGGAAACTTGCCGAACACGCCCTCATAGATCAGGCTCAAGATCTGCGCCTGAAACGCCTGCGCCTCGACGAAGTAATATTCGTAACGGTGCGACGGCCAGCCGGCTGAGCTCGGCGCCTGCCGATATTGCGTGCCGGCGTGGATCGCGAGCGGCAGCTTGTATTTCTCCGCGAGCCGATAGACCGGCCAAAAATGCCGCCGCCCCAGCAGCGTCTCGCCCTGAGCCAGCACCAGGATGGAGACGAAGCGATTGTCGCCGGCGCGGCGCTCGATCTCCTCGATCGCCAGATCCGGATCCTGCATCGGCACCACGATCGAAGCCCGCAGGCGCGGATCGCGCGACAGCCACTCAGTGGCGATCCAGTCGTTGATCGCCTTGCAGAAGTCGGCCGCCATGTAGGGGTCGAACACGGCCTGTGCGCCATAGAGCACGTTGAGGATGGCGTGGCTGGCACCGAGCTGCTCGAACGCGCCCTTCTGCACCATCGCGAGATTGGAACCAGGCTTGGCGCCGTTCGCCGGACGCCAGTCGGCGCGGCCCGCCAGCGGCATGCTCGGTGGATAGGAGGTGAGATCGAGTCCGTCGATGGCGCGGCTCACGACCTGCTCTTTCCAGTGATCGCTGAGATAGGGCAGCAGCGTCGTGCGCGTGCCACCAACAGCCGGGTGGACGTCGCAGTCGATCCGCGTCACCGCCATGAGCTTCCTCGCCGATATCTTGTAAGCACATCTTATTGGCGGCGTGCCGCCCGCGAAGACTGCCCCTGCCCGTACGTTTGCGCAAGGTCGCGCGACCGCGCGATCCGTCATGGCTCGGTTGCATTTCCCAAGCGCGATATGAAGTTTGGCGGAATGTGCTCCGCCGCCGAAGCAGCGGAGCGCATTGGTCCGCCGCCTTCTTGCGTATTGTCTATGCCCATCAAGCCTCGATCAAGGGCGCGGCCCGAAGCGATGGCGCAGCGGCTGCGCGGCTCGATCAGGCTGAAGCCGACCGACGAGGGCGCGGCCTTCGAGCTGCCGTTTCCAATAGCCTAGATCGCGAACACCCAGGCGGCGACGATGGTGCCGATGGTGACCAGACCGGCGATGGTCCAGCCGGCGGCGTATTCCAGCTCAGGATGACCGGTTGCCCGCATGATCTCTGCCGGATCGGCGGTATGCTTCTGTGCCATGACAGCCTCGCACATTACTTCCTGCGTCATATGTAAGTCGCATCAGCAGCCATTAGGTTCCATCACGGAAATGCGAGGAATGACGCAGCTTGGTTTGTTCGCTGATCCGCAAGAAGGCCCCGTCGGCCTTCGCTACACCGATGACTTCGTCGAGGCCGCCGCCGAGCAGGCGCTGATCGGCCGCATCGCGGCATTGCCGCTCCAGCGCTTCCAGTTCGGCGCCTTCGAGGGCAACCGCCGGGTGGCGTCCTTCGGCTATCGCTATGACTACGCCCTGCAGCGGCTCGCGGAGGCCGAGCCGATCCCGGACTGGGTGCTGCCCATCGCGCATCAGGTCGAGGCATGGGCGGGTCTCGTTGGCGGCAGCGTCCAGCAGGTGCTCTGCACCGAATACGACGCCGGCGTCGGCATCGGCTGGCATCGCGACAAGCCGCATTTCAAAGAGATCCTCGGCCTGTCGCTTGGCTCGTCCTGCAAATTCCGCTTCCGCCGCCGTAGCGGCGACAGATGGGAGCGCCACACGCTCGAAGCCCTGCCGCGCTCGCTTTACATGATGGACGGCGAGGCGCGGTCGCAATGGGAGCACAGCATCCCGCCGGTCGAGGCGCGCCGCTACTCCATCACCTTCCGGACGATGAAGCAGGCCTGACGGGGCGGCCGAAACAAAAAACGCGAAAACAACCCCATGCACAGTAGAACGGCGTTCTCGGCCCGAGGCTCGGCCCTGCGGCGTAACCATTTGACACCTCGATGCAAAACAGCCGCGCCGCGCAAAGGCGCAAGGCCTGGCGAACTTGCCTTCCAATTCGCGTTTACATGCTAAACTGGTTCCACGCGCTGCCCAGGAGGGAAGCCGCGATTGCAGGTCCAGGGAGCCACGGATGAAACCCGTTCGATTGATCCTCGCCTGCGCCTTCGTTGTCGCAACCGCGTCCGGTGCCTCCGGCGCGGCGCCGGCAAAGGTCTCCGGCTCGACGGCGCTGGCGCTCGCGGGGGTGATCGCGCCGCTGTCACCGGTTCTGTCCGGTGCCGAGAAGAAGGCAATGGCGATGCTGTTCGCCGCCAACAGCGACATTCCCTACAAGAAGCCGATCGTGGTGACCGCCGATAGAATCGTCTGTCGCACCGGCCACGTCGACATCACCGTGCGGAACTGCGAGGTCGCCTTCGGCAAGAAGACCAGGACGGTGAACGGCTCAACGGCCAACGAGATATTCGCCACCGAAGCACTGGCCGGCATTCCGCCCGACGGCGCGGCGGGATCGAATTTCGAGAGCCTGACGAACCTGAGCTGCACGATCGACCCCAATGCCATCAGGCGGAAGGACGGCGGCGGGGCGGATTGCACGTTCCAGCCGGGGAATTGAACCGGGCCGGGAGGACGAAACGGGGGTGCCGTGAAATCGCCTCAAGACCAACTAACTAATAAGGCGAATTGAAAAGACAGGCCAAACGCGCGAGCCCATATCGGGCACGCGGGGCCGACACCGACATGAAGAATTATCTCGCATTTTTTCTAATTCTGGGCGTGACGGCAGCCTCCGCGCACGCTCCGTTGCCGATGCTGCCGGCTGCGCCGTCCGATCTCGTCCGGGTGGGCCTCACCGACAACGACACGAGCGCCGGTGGCACCGCGCGGCTGTGCGAGCAGGTCACCTTCTCGCGCGGCCTGCGCTACGGCGAGAGCGAAGCCAATGTGCTCGATATCGCCACCAGCACGACCAAGGCGAATACCCCGCGGCCGGTGCTGCTGTTCGTGGCCGGCGACACCTTCACCGGTGACCACGCCGCGCCGGAGCTGTCGCGCCAGATCCAGGACCAGGCCATGTGCTTTGCCGCGCGTAACGACATGATCGGCGTGCGCGTCAGCTACCGGCTGGCGCCCTCGGCGACCTGGCCCACTGGGGCGACCGACGTGGCGGCGGCGCTGTCCTGGATCCACGGCAATATCGACCTGTTCAATGGCGATGCCCACGAAATCGTCGCGGTCGGCTACGGCGCCGGCGCCTTCCATGTCGCCACCCTGCTGGCCCATCCCGAGTTCCAGACCGACCGCGCCGATGTCGCGGCGGTCGTGCTGGTGTCCGGGGTCTATCGCGCGGGCAAGGACGCGAGCGACAGTGAGAAGGCTTATCTCGGCAGCGACGCCAGCCAGTACAACAAGCGCTCGGTCTTCCCCGGCATCCTCAACGTCGAGGTGCCGATCGTGCTGGCCTGGGCCGCGGACGATTCCGCCGGGCTCGTGGCGCAGGGCGAGACCCTGAAGAAGACGCTCTGCGGCGCCGGCCATTGTCCGCGCGCCACACTGCTGCGCAGCCGCGACGGCATCGCGAGCGCCTTCGGCCTCGATGGCTCCGGCGACAGCCTCGCCGAGCCGACGCTGCTGCTGGTGCATCAACTCGAGGCGCGCGGGCTGCCGTAGCGGCACCCCGCTATCAGCGTCAGCGAGGCTGCCGTGTGGCTCCGCGCACACCGCGCACGGTCGAACGGAGCCATCAGGCCACACGATCGACAAACGCTTGACCTAGATCAAGCGGTCCTGGTGCAAATTGAGCCGACCTCGATCAGAGCCAACGTCAAGGTGTCGAGCATGCGCGTCTCCGGCAGGATGCTGTTCGTGTTGATGGTTGCCCTGGCATCGCTCGGGGCGATGTCCCAGGAGCGCGCCGATCAATCCTCCGTCGATAACGAAATCCGCATCGGCAACGTCATGCCGTATTCAGGACCGCTCTCCGAATTCGGCGCCATCGGCCAGGCGGAGGCCGCCTATTTCGACATGGTCAACGCGCGTGGCGGCATCAACGGCCGCAAGATCCGCTTCATCACCCGCGACGACAATTCCGATCCGGCGACCGCGCTGGAGTTGACCCGCAATCTGGTCGAGACGGACGACGTGCACCTGATGTTCGGCTCGTTCGGCACGCCCGGCAATCTCGCCACGCGCTGGTATCTCAACGAGAAGAAGATCCCGCAGCTGTTCGTCGCATCCGGCGACGAGGAGCTGAGCCAGGCCAAGGCGTTTCCCTGGACCATGGGCTGGCAGCCGCCGTTCCGGTCGGAGGGGCGCATCTATGCCAACTACATCCAAGCCTATTATCCGCGGAAGAAGATCGTAGTGCTCTGGCAGAACGACCAGTTCGGGCGTTCGCTCCTCAAGGGCATCGAGGAAGGTCTTGGCGATCTGAATCGTCTCATCCTCGTCGACATCGCCTTCGACATTGCCGACGAGCATCTCGACGGACACGTCTCGATCCTCAAACGCACCGGCGCCGATGTTTTCGTCTTTCTCGGCGTGCCGTCGACGGCGTCCAAGGTGATCAAGCTGGCGGCGTCACTGAAATGGCGCCCGGTCTTCATAGTCAACGACGCCTCCGCCTCGATCGCCAACGCGATGGCGCCCGCGGGCCTGGAGAATTCGGCCGGCGTGATCTCGGCGGCCTTTCTGAAAGATCCAAGCGATCCCGCGTGGAAAGACGATCCTGCCATGAAGGACTGGTTCGCCTTCATGGACAAGTACCATCACGTCGAAAGCACCAACAACAGCGCGGCGCTCTATGGCTACGCCGCGGCCGAGACACTGACGCAGGTGCTGAAGCAATGCGGCGACGACTTCTCGCGCGAGAACATCATGCGTCAGGCAGCTTCGCTCAAGAGTTATCAGCCTTCCGTCGCGCTGCCCAACATCAGGATGAACACCTCGCCGAACAGCTATCTGCCGATCAGGCAGATGCGGCTGGTCCAGTTCGACGGCCGGTCCTGGCAACCCTTCGGCGAGGTGATCGAAACCGCATTCACGGAAGGTGCGGCGCGATAGGCGCAACGCCAGTCTATGGTGGTTGCGGCAAATGCCTTTTCGTTTCATGACGAATGCTTAAAATCGACCCAGATCTGCATTCACTCCGCCGGGAGATCCTCCAAATGACCGAGACCATCCGCATCAAGCGCTTCAATGTGCGCCCCGTGATCGTGCCGATGAACCTGCCGCTCAAGACCTCGACCGGGGCTGTCGCAAAGGCGCCGCTGGTGCTGATCGACTGCGAGACCGACCAGGGCGTGCGCGGGCACGCCTATCTGTTCTCGATCACGCCCTCGGCCTTGAAGCCGCTGACGGCGATGGTCACGGAAATGTCGGACCTCGTCGCCGGCGACGAGCTGCTGCCGTTCGAGATCGAGCGCAAGCTGACCCAGCGTTTCACGCTGCTGGGGCTCGCCGGCCTGCAGCGGATGGCACAATCCGGCATCGACATGGCCGCATGGGACGCGCTGGCGCGCGCACGCGGCCTGCCGCTGGCGCGGCTGCTCGGCGGGGCGCCGAAACCGGTCAGAGCCTACAATTCGAAGGGCCTCGGCATCATGCCGGCGGGTGCCGCGGTGGAGGAAGCTCACAAGCTGCTGGCCGAGGGCTTTCAGGCCGCAAAGATCCGCGTCGGCCGCCCCGATGCGCGGGAAGACCTGAAGGTGGTGCGCGCGGTGCGCAAGGCCGTCGGCGACGACGTGACGCTGATGTGCGACTACAACCAGGCGCTGACGGTGACTGAAGCCATCCGCCGCGGCGAGATGCTCGACGATGAGGGGCTGACCTGGATCGAGGAGCCGATCCGTCACGACGACTATTCCGGCTGCGCCCGTATCGCGGATGCGCTGCGCACCCCGGTCCAGATCGGCGAGAACTTTGACAGCGCGTTCGCGATGCAGTCCGCGCTGTCGGCGGAAGCCTGCGACTACGTGATGCCCGACGTGCAGCGCATCGGCGGCGTCACCGGCTGGCTGCGCGCCGCGGCGCTCGCGCATGCCGCCGGCAGCGAGATGTCGACGCATCTGTTCTCGGAAGTCAGCGCGCATTTGCTTTGCGTGACGCCGACCGCGCATTGGCTGGAATATGTCGACTGGGCCGACGCGGTGCTGGCGACGCGGTTGCAGATCAAGGACGGCTTTGCGCTGCCGTGCGAGGAGCCCGGCAACGGCATTGCGTGGGACGAGGCGGCGGTGAGGAAGTATCTGATTGATTGATCGACACGGTTTCCTTGTGGCCATCCTTCGAGACGCCCGCTTTTAGCGGGCTCCTCAGGATGAGGTCCTGTTGCGCGGCGAGACCGTAGACCCTCCGGCAAGACTGTAGACCCTCATGGTGAGGAGCGCCGCTTACGGCGCGTCTCGAACCATGAAGGCCGAGCACTCTCGCAGCCTCGCCATATGCGTTAGGCCTGCCGGGACCGGGCGAGGGAGCGCCGTCAACGCACCGCCGCGTTCAAATCCATCGTCTCCAGCAGGCTGTTCTGGCGCCAGTCGATAAAGGCATCCTTGAGACGGCTGATGATTCCGGCATGCTCAGGCATACCCCAGAGATTGCGCTGTTCAAGCGGATCGCGCTCGAGATCGAACAACTGCCCGTCCTCGGCGCCGTGGATGAACACGACCTTCCAGCGGTCATCGCGCACCATCGTGATCAGCCGCGCGCCGGTCATGGCGACGTCGCCGGCTTGCTCGCTGAACACGAACTCGCGGCCACTCCATTCCTCGCCCTTCAGCGCCGGCAGCAAGCTGCGGGCCTGGAACGGCTTTGGATGCTGCGCGCCGGCAAGATCGAGGATGGTCGGGCCCAGATCGAACAGCTGGCACTTTTCCTGAATCCGTCGCCCGTCGGAAGGAAGGCTGGGTGACCAGAACAGCAGCGGGACGCGGGTGACGGGCTCGTACATCGACCATTTCTGGCTGAGACCGTGTTCGCCGAGATTGTCACCGTGGTCCGACATGAAGACAACGACGCAATTGTCAAGGTAGCCCTTGTTTTCCAGCACCTCGATCAGGCGGCCGATCTGCTCGTCGATCATGGTGACGTTGGCATAGTAATGCGCGCGCAGGCGCCGCATCTCTTCGTGCGTCGGCGCCAGCTTCCATGACACCGCGTCGTGGTCGACCTCGGTGTCATGGCGCCGCTTCTCCTTCAGATACGCCGGAAGCCCCTCGATCTCGGCCTCGGTCGGCTGCGGCACCGGAAGGTCGTTGCGCGCGAGATAATGCTCCAGATATTCCGGCAAGGGGTCATAGGGCGGGTGCGGTCCGGGCAGGCCGATCTGCATGAACAGCGCTTCCGGCTTGGGGCGGGTCTCCAGCCACCACATCGCGGTCTCGGCGACAAAAATGTCCGGATGCAGCGACTTCGGCATCTCCCAGGTGAACGCGCCCATCCGATCGCCATAATCCGGCAGGCTGCGATAGCCGGCGCGCGACGGCTTTGTCAGCTTGTGCGTGGCGAAGGCCTTGTCGAGCTCGTCGGCGAACCAGCGTCCCTCCAAAAAGCGATCCTTGTTCTCGACCACGAAGCGTTCGTGAAAGCCGGCCTTGGCGTCATAGGGGATCGTGTGCATCTTGCCGACATTGACGCAGTGATAGCCGGCTTCCGCCAGATTGCTGACCCAGGTCTTCTGCCAGTGTTGCCCGTTCTTCAGGACGCCCGAAGCGTGCGGATAGAGACCGGAGAACAATGCCGCGCGCGAGGGAACGCAGCTCGGCGCATTGATGAAGCAATTATCGAAATAGATGCCTTCACGCACCAGACGATCGAGATTCGGCGTCTTCATGTAGGGATGGCCCGTCGCCGCGATCGTGTCGAAGCGTTGCTGGTCGGTCATGACCAGGACGATGTGGGGCTTTGTCACGATTGTTTTGTCCTACGCGGCATTGGGAGGGGAGAAGATATGTCTGACATAATAATTCTTGTCAAACCGCCATTGGCTGGATTATCCTTCAGAACGGCCGCGTTTATGCGGTCATTTCTTCGCACTCGCAATATATCAGACATTAAACCCAGCAGAGCCGGATCAACGTGGCAAAGGCCGACAGCAAGGACAGTCAGCAATCAAGCGGTCACGTCGCCCGCGAGGTGGCGCGGCTGATCCTCACCGGCGTGTGGCGCGAAGGCGCGACCCTGCCGCGCGAGATCGAGCTTGCGTCACGCTTCGGCGTCAGCCGCGCATCGATGCGCGAATCGCTTTCGCTCCTGAAGGCGAAGGGACTGATCGCCTCGAAGCAGAAGGCCGGCACGCATGTGCGCACGCGCTTCGACTGGAATATGCTCGACGCGGAACTGCTGAACTGGACCTTGATGGCGTTGCCGACGCAGGAGTTTGCCAAGCAGATCATGGAGATCCGCAGGATCGTCGAGCCCGAGGCCTGCGCGATTTGCGCGACGCGCGGCACGGACGAAGACTTTGCCAGGATCGAGCGGGCCTATCGCGGCATGGACGCTGCCGGAATGGACCGCGTCGCCTATGCCGAGCCCGACTTGCAGTTTCACCGCGGCATTCTCATCGCCACAGGCAATGACTTTCTGATTGCTTTTGGCGCCACGGTCGCAGCCGCACTGCGGATGTCGTTCAACCTGTCGAGCACCAATCCGGGCGCGCCGCGCAAGAGCCTGCCCTATCATCGCGCGGTGCTTGAGGAAATCTGGGCGCGCAATCCCGACGGCGCGCGTCAGGCCATGCACAAGCTGATGGATCTCACCGAACAGAACATCGTCTCGGCCATGTCGCGCCAGAAGAAAAAGGACACCGAGGACGAGAAGGCCCGCACCAGACGGGCGCGTTGAAACCGACATACAATATCGAGGGAGGTCAAGATGAAGAACGCATCGCGCGCAAGTTCGCTCACCCGCCGTAAACTGCTCAAGGCCAGTGCCGCGACCGCGGCGCTTGCCGCGTTCCCCGCGCCGCTGATCGCGCAGACAAAGCCGTTTGCCGGCGTGACGCTGCACGGCGCCTCGTTCCAGCACCGCTTCTTCACGCTGCTGCAAAAGTACATTCCCGAGTTCGAGGAGCAAACCGGCATAAAGGTCGACCTGCAGCTCTCGGCCTTCCCGGTCTACAACCAGCAGGCCAATCTCGAACTGTCCTCGGGCGGCTCGGCCTACGACTTCGTCAACGTCACCTTCATCCTCGCTGCGCGCTGGGTCGCTGCGGGGCTGCTCGCCGATCTCAATGAATTCACCGGCGATCCCAATTTGACGCCCGCCGAGTGGAATCCCAAGGACTTCGTCGAAGGCGCGCAGGTGCCCTATCGCGACGCCAAGGGCGGCACCTATGGCTATTCCTGGGAAGGCGGCGCGATGCTGATGGGGCTGTCGCGCATGGACCTGATGGAAAAGAAAGGACTGAAGATCCCCAAGACGTTCGCCGAGCTCCAGCAGGTCTGCGCCGAGATCAACGGCACCGATGGCGTCAGCGGCATCACATCCTTCCAGCTTCATCACTGGAACCTGCCGCCCTACATCCAGGGCTTTGGCGGCGACATCTTCCGCAAGCCGCCGGGCGACATCATGCCGGCGCTGAACACGCCGGAGACCATCCAGGGCATCGAGTTCTACGCGAACCTGTTGAAAAACGCGCCGAAGGGCGTGCTCACCTATACCGAGGACCAGGCGCGGCAGTCGCTGCTCACAGGACGTTCCAACATCTTCATCCATTCCAGCTCCTGGGTGACGCCGATCCTGCTCTCCGACGAGAGCAAGGTGAAGGAGACTTCGCGCGTGGTGCGCTCGCCCGCCGGTCCCGTGCATGATTATCCGGCGTCGAACAGCCAGGGGCTCGGCATTCCCAAGAACGCCAAGAACAAGAAGGCCGCGTGGGAATTCATCAAATGGGCGCTCTCGCCCGACATCTCGATGCGGCTGGTGAAGGAGCACGGTCATTCCTCGGTGTGCCGGCGCTCGATCATCACCAGCGAGGCCTATCGCAAGCTCAACACGGTGAACGGGCAGGACCTCGGCGCGCTCTATCTCGAAGTGCTGGAGCTGCCGGCCAAGGGCGAGAACTACATGGCCTATCGCACCGTGAAGGAATTCCCGATCGTGGGCGACGTCCTCAACAAGGCGTTCGAGCAGGTCGCAACCGGCCAGCTGCCGGCAAAGGACGCGATGAACGCGGCGCAGGACCAGGCTATCGCCGCACTGCGCCGTTCCGGGACGCAGCTTTGAGCGAGAGTGGAATTGACGGAGAGCGCCGCAGGTTCATCGCCTTCGCGCTCACGCCGAGCCTGATCGTGCTGTTCGCGATCGCCGTGCTGCCGGCGATCTATCTCGTCGTGACGAGCCTCACGCCATTCCAGCTGACGATGCCGGGCTCGGCCACCGATTTCAGCGCGCCGCTCCGCAACTACGGCCTGCTACCCGGCGATCCCCGTTTCGTCAATTCGCTGTGGGTGCAGGCCAAGCTGTCTTGCTGGGGCGTGCTGTTCCAGGTGTTGTTCGGCATGCTGCTCGCGCTGCTGCTGAACGTGCCGTCGCGCCTTGTCGAGTTCGCCCGCACCTTCTTCCTGATTCCGATGGTGCTGCCGCCGATCGTGGTCGCGGTGATCTGGAAGCTGATCTACACGCCCGACATCAGCCCGCTCTATTACGCGGCACAAGCCCTGCATTTCACCATGCCGGCACTGACATCGAGCGTCGATTTCGCGCTGACCGCGATCATCATCGCCGACACCTGGGAATGGCTGCCCTTCACCTTCCTGATGGTTCTCGCGGCGCTGCAGACCATCCCGGATGAATATTCGGAAGCAGCCCTCGTCGACGGCGCCAGCACGCTGCAGATCTTCTGGTACGTCACGCTGCCCTTCATCATGCCGATCCTGGTCGTATCAGGCATGTTCCGGCTGATCGACAGCGTGAAGGCGTTCCCGCTGATCTTTTTGCTGACCAGCGGCGGCCCCGGCACAGTCACTGAAGTCACCAATTACTATGCATATCTGCTCGCCTTCGACACTAACGAGATCGGCTATTCCAGCGCGGTCACGGTCGTGATGCTGCTGCTGGTCGCCGGCGTCAGCCTTGGCCTGGTCTGGATGGGACGGCGCCGGGAGGCGATGGCATGAACGCGCCCACCTCACGCAAGGCGACGCCCGGCCGGCTGGCCGCGATCATGGTGACCCTGCTCATCCTGCTCTCGCCGTTCCTCTGGTTGTTGCAGATGAGCTTCAAATCGAACGACCAGATCCTGCAATTCCCGCCACCGCTGATCTTCACGCCGACACTGGAGCACTACAGCGCACTCTGGCACAGCGCGTTCTCGGCTTCCTTCGTCAACAGTCTGCTCAGCGCCTCGTTTTCGACCGCACTCGCGCTGCTGCTCGGCGTGCCCGCCGCCTACGCGTTGTCGCGCTGGGCCGGACGCGGCAAGCACGCGCTCTCCTTTGCGATCCTGGTCACGCGCATGGCGCCCCCGATTGCGTTCACGATCCCATTCTTCCTGTTCTACCGCTGGATCGGCCTGCTCGACACTATCACCGGCCTGGTGCTGGTTTATACCAGCTTCAACCTGCCGCTGGTCATCTGGATGATGCAGCCGTTCTTCGACACCATCCCGGTCTCTCTGGAGGAAGCAGCGCTCGTCGACGGCGCAAGGACCCGGACGATTTTCACCAAGATCGTGCTGCCGATGGTGACGCCGGGGATCGCGGCGACCGCGATCCTGTGCTTCCTCTACGCTTGGAACGATTTCTTCTTCGCGCTGATCCTGACCCGGACCAATGCGCGCACGGCCCCCGTCGCCGTCGTCAACTTCATGAACTACGAAGGCTGGGAATGGGGCAAGATCGCCGCCGGCGGCTCGCTGGTGATGGCGCCGGTGCTGATCTTCTCGCTTGCCGTGCGCCGCTATCTCGTCAGCGGGCTCACGGCCGGCGCGGTCAAGGGATGAGGTCATGAAGCTTCCGACCGGCGCATCGCGCACCGTCTTCATCTTCGCCCATCCCGCCGGTCATGTTGGCGCGCCGCGCCATTACACGCCCTATTTCGAGCAGCAGGGCCTCGACTGGCACATGATGCCGATGGACGTCGAGCCGAAGCATCTCGCCGAGACGATCCGCGCGCTGGCAAAGTCGCCGAGCACCGCCGGCTTCACTTTGACCATGCCGCACAAGCCGGCCGCGTTCGAGCTCTGCGACGAGGTCGGGCCTGCCGCGACATTCGAGGGCGTGGTCAACACCATCCGGATCGAAGCCGATGGAAAGCTCGTCGGAGAATCCTTCGACGGCGGCGGATTTCTGAACGCCGCGCGCGAGGCCGGCATCTTCGATCCCGACCGCGGCACCGTCGTGATCGGCGCCGGCGGCGCCGGCCGCGCGATCTGCCATGCGCTCGCGGCGGCAGGTGTGAGGCGCCTGCGCATCCTCAACGAGGTGCCGGGCCCGGTCGAGACGCTGGCGGCAAAGCTGCGCGGGCAATTCCCTGATCTCGACATCAGTGTCGAGGAGCGCTTCGACGATTTAGGCCTGTGCGTCAATGCCACCTCGCTCGGCCTGTACGCGACCGACGCGTTGCCGATGGATCCGGCCAAGCTGCCGAAGGATTGCGCCGTGTTCGACATCATCGCCGCCCGCCGCACTGGATTCATGGAAGCCTGCGCGGCCCGTGGCCTCAAGGTCATCGACGGTGTCGCCATGATCCGGCATCAGTTGCCGCTGCAAACGGCGTTCTGGCGGGGAGCAACTACTCCTTCAGCTCCGACATCCTGAGGCGCAAGCAGCGGGTAGTGCACCTGCAGATGCCTCTACCAAACCTCCGCGCCGGGGATTTTCTTGCGCACCGCCATGCGCTGGATCCAGATGCAGCGACGGACCGATCTATTGGAGCGGCCGACCGCGGATATTCCTTCGCCGGCCTGCAGCAGTGGCGCCACGTTTTCACGCAGCGCGCGGCAGCGCTGGAGCTCGGCCTGCCAGTCGATGATTGCTGCGTCGGCCCGCGACGCAATCAGCGACAGTACCGCCACGGCAAGACAGCTCGCTCGCATGGTCCGCATTCCCTTCACCGTGGTCCGACCGGATCGCGCCGGTAGCGGAAATCGCAATGAGGCGCGCCTTGCATGATGGTCTGCGTCCGCGTCAGCGCGACGTCGGGGCCGAACCCTTCTGCGGTCGCAAAATCGGCGGTACAGACCAGGAGAAAGCCGAGCTCCGGCTCGCCCAGCGCCTTGTAGAACTCGGCATAGGCGCACCGCGTCACGTCGAACGCGAAGACGTCCTCAGTCTGCTCGATGACGTCATAAGCGAGCGCGTCGTCACGGGCATAGGCCCTGAACGCCGATGATACGGCCTTGCCGAGATCGGTCTCGTTCCTGGCTTTCCAGAATTCCTCGCCGTAGCCGCGATAGAGATCGCCGAGCGTGGTGCGCACCAGCGCGTTGGCGCGCGCCTCGCCGAGTTCGGCCTGGAGCGCCTTCACCAGCGGCACCAGGACTTGCGCCTGAATCTTCGCCTGTTCGATGACGGAAACGCTCATGGGCGGCCTCATATCTGAGGCCACATCGTAGCCCGGATCGGACGAAGCGTAATCGGGGTTTCGTGCCGGATGACGAGATTTCCGGATCTCGCGAAGCGTAGTCCGGGCTGCGCGGGCCGCGTACGTTCGGTTGTTTGGACTTGGCCGATGCCCGCTGGGCTTCGGCAAGGCATCCTTCACTCGCTACCGCGAGCGAAGGATGGTGGGCGCGACAGGGATCGAACCTGTGACCCCTACCATGTCAATGCTCTCCCGCGCTCTTGTGCTGAGCTTGGTGCCAGAAAACTCGAACATCTCTAACCAGTTAGCAGACCATAGTAATATGAAAGGCCGGAAGCAAGCTCTCTCGGCGAGCAGTCAAGTGGGACCAATTTGGGACCAACCCCCAAACCAACAATACGTGACCCATTCGGGTTGTCAGACACGGTCCCCCAGTAGCTTCTTGAGGGTGCGAGGGGTGATGATCGGCAGTGGATGAGCAGTTTTCATGTCGAACAACGCCACGTCGGTGGTTACAAAAGCGAGGACCGCAAAAGAATGTCGGAAGCTGGCGAAGAACAACCCCATCCGTTCGTTTTCGGCGAGCCGCCATTGATAGCTAAACTGATCGGAGACCTCAAACTTGCCCTGTTCCAAGATCAGGGGAGGCAGCAAGATGTCAAAGACGCTTTGCGGAAACGTTCCTTCCAGTCGATCCACGTTGGAAAACCACCGAGCGGCAACTCCTCCCCGGTCAGGAACGATCTTGCCTGTCAACTCGTAGTAAAGTGCAAACCCTAACTTGGTAGCGAATGTTTGCATATGAGCAGACACAAGCGGCCCATCGGTCTTCAAGAAGCTTGCCGCTGCATATTGGGGCAACCTTTTCCTGGCTGCTGATAGATCATCTGCACCGAGATGCATTTCCTCCAGCAGCCCCGGCACGTTGTTGCTCACGCCGGTCAGCAGCTTCTTCAACTCGGCCTTCTCTTCCTCGTCCTTCGCATCAGGCGCCACACGACTTAGCAGTGCTGCCACCAGATCAACGCGGCCAGTTCCTTCGTTGCAATCTTTGCAGCTTGCAAATTCCAATCCCTTGGGACGACGACGACCACGGAACATAGCCAGTGGGGGAACGTGATCGATGGAGGCTGCTGAAACAGCACCGCCGCAATAGATGCAGTAGGGGCACGCTTCCAAAACCTGACTATGCGCCTTTTTCTTGGCTCGGCTTTCACCCATGATGCAATCAAATCCCCTGTAGCGGCTCACACGGCTGCTAACTGCGGCTGTCCATTGGCATGCCTTCCGCAGATCATTGACAAAAATCTGAGAGGGGTGCGGTCGATCGGGTTAGGCTCTTCCCCCCGTACCCCACCACTGCTCTCACGCACTGGCTGCGCTCGCGTCACCCTGCCGTGCAGTCTGCGTTTCGATCAAGAACATCGCCATCGCGCCTGCCAAATTAACAACGAGCGCAGCATGCCTTGCAGAGGGCCTGACTGCACGTCGGCCCTGACCGTGAGCATCACCTATCTTGTTTCGGATGGTGCCAATGTTGTTCACGATGTTCTGGCAGCTTCCAAGGATGGACTTGAAGGCTTCCTCCGTGTGTTGGCTCGGCGCAAGGTTGAGGAGTTCGGCAGTCCGTCGATAAAGCTTCGGCAGGTCATCATCGTCGCTGTACGATGGTGCGCCCTGTGCGTCCTGTATCGACTTGCAGACGGTTTCCAGCAGCGTCCTTGCGAGGGTAACCGCTCCCTCTGGATCATCAAAGCGGCGATCCAGCGCCTTGGTCCAAGCCTTGTGAACACCCGGCTCGTCGAAGCTCTCCAACGTCTCGGAAATGCTAACGTCTGCCGGTGCTGCGTTTGTGCGTTCGAGAAAGTCGAGAAGCGGAACGAATGCCTCTCTGATCATGATGCGGCGCTCCGCGTATGTCGGAGCTTGCGCCTTAACCCATTGCCAGAAAGCACTCAGTGTCCGGCAGACGCGAACAAACTGGGGCAGCAGCCTTGCCGTCTCTGGCCGCTCCACAAGCTCCCGACGAAGAAGCCGATATTCGTTATCTACGCCGGTTCCGCTGGTTGCCATCGCTACCAGCATTTCCTGCAATGCCAAAGCACGGTCAGCAGGCTCGGTTGGAAGTTCCTCCACGACTCACCCCCCCTTTCACAGGTGCAAGTATACTTCGACTGGACGTTCTCGCGGCTTCTTGCAGGCCTATCCGCGCTATTCACAGGCTGCTGTGTCGGCGCAGCAGTCCCTCTCCACGCTGGAGCAGTTGACTTGAGCGCAACTGTCCGTATTTTGACCATTATACGAACAGTTATCTCCTTCGGGCGCAGGAAACCATGGCCAAATCTCATCTCAAGCTCGTCACGCCGACCACCGAAAAACGAACAGTCACTCCGAAACGCCGCCTCAATGCCGACCTGCGCAGCCGCGAACACCTGACCGAGACCGAAGTGGACAAGCTCGTTCAGGCAGCGAAGGCCAACCGCTGGGGCCACCGGGACAGCACCATGATCCTTGTGGCGTGGCGGCACGGGCTGCGAGTGTCTGAACTGGTGGACCTGCGCTGGGATCAGATTGACTTCGCCAGCGCCACCCTGCACGTCCGCAGGGTCAAGCAAGGCACACCCAGCACCCACCCCATCATGGGTGATGAGTTGCGAGCCTTACGGCGCTTGCAGCGGGAGCAGGAGCCGAAGTCCCCGTTCGTATTCACCAGCGAGCGGGCGGGGCCGTTCACCACGGCGGGCTTCGCTCGCATGATGGAGCGGGCGGGCGTTGAGGCAGGAATGCCCTTCAAAGTTCACCCGCACATGCTGCGTCACGCTTGTGGGTTCGCGTTGGCCAACAAGGGGCATGATACGCGGGCGCTGCAAGCTTATCTGGGCCACAAGAACATACAGCACACTGTGAGGTACACGGAGCTATCGCCCACCCGGTTCAAGGACTTCTGGAGAAGCTGAGGCGGGCGCAGCGGCTTAGTGCGACACCGATTGCGAAGCAGCTTGGGGCCTCAATCGGGGCAATCTACAAGGCGATGAACGCCCGGTAGTCCTTGCCGGTGCTGGCGGCTTCTGTGCCACCCGTGATGTCGGCACTCATTTCGGAACTCAGGCACCGCCGGTTCCGGTATGGCAACACCGCGCTACTACGGATTTCTCAAACCTCTTGAAGAAGTCAGGATGCTCTTGCCGGGGCTGCCATTTCATTCCCGATCAAATTTTTCCGGCAGGGGTCGCGCAAATGCGACCCTTTCTTGTTACTTCTGCTCTGGCCCGCAATGGAAAGCCGCCTTCTTAGCAAGTGCAGCTTCTACCAATTCAGCTATGGCATCGATCGCAATTCGGTCGTTGATACGGGATGCTAAGTGCTGGTAGCGCACAATGCGCTGGTCGATCTCGCTACACTTCTGACACATAAGCTCACCGCGAGTATTGAGGGCGGGAGCGTGCAGAACTCTCAGTCACCGATGAAGGCCAAGGAAAACGGGCGGCGATGAGCAGACCTTACACTAAATAGTCGGCCCCAGATACGGGAACGAAATTCGGCACTCTACGCAGCCTCGCAGGAGCGGAGTCCCTTCGGCCCAAGAAGAACCCGGCCAGCAGTGCTGACCGAGTTAGTCAAGGTGGGAGGAAGACAACACGTCGTCCATGTCCGGCAACGAGGCGTATTCTGAGCCGTTCCCACCCAACTGCGGACTTGCTACAGCGCCGTGAAAACTCCCTGATCCAGGTTAATCTTTCCACGGCTCCGATAGTGCTGCGGGGTTGGCCTGTCCGCGCGGCGTGACTCAACAGCCGGAACCTTCGCCATTCACATAGGTTAACTCAGCGAGGCGGTCTCGCCATGAGTCATACAGTTTTGGTAGTAGATGATGATCCCGGCGTACTCGACGTGATTGCGTTCATGCTCGAAGACCTTGGCTGCAAAGTCGCTTGTGCGCATAGCGGCCCCGAAGCTCTCGATATGCTGGCAACGAACGAAGAAATTTCGATCCTCATCACGGACATCAACATGCCGGGCATGGATGGGCATGAACTGGCCGAACGTGCCACGCGGGTTCGTCCAACGCTGAAAGTATTGCAGCTATCAGGTCGGGAGCGAAGGCGCGACGGCTTCCCGCTGCTCAGAAAGCCGTTCTCTGAGGAAGATCTCGCTCGCGTCATGGAACAAACGATGGGCATTTGTTAGCGCAACAGAGTCGCTAAGCAGCGTTGAAGCTCATCGAGAGGGAATGGCTTCTGAAGGACTGGATGATCCTTGAAGCCTTCGGGGACGCCGTCCGCCATACGCCCTGCCCAAAGCACATCGTACCCGACCACTTCGTCCCAAGATCGACGACCGCAACAAGCACACGGCTCCAGCCTTGGGCAAAAGCTGGAGCCGCGCTGATGATGCTTCCGCCTACGGGGGTTGGACAGAAGCGAGAACTGAACGCCCCTCGCTCCGATATGTTCCAACAACGGTTCCGATGCTTCCACTGACGAGGCCTATCCACATATGGATAGGATATCAATGACTTAGCTGCCTTAATGCAGCCGCATGACCTGCGCACATCCCAGCCCCGGCATCCCGGCCTGAACGTGTTTCGCTGTCAGGTTCCGAGATTGGAACACACACAGCCTAATACGTACCCGATGCGTCAGATCACCACCGACACCCGACTTCCCGCAGCAGAACGGAACGCCATCGTTGTTGCTGCGGGCCTCCCGTGTCAGGCGCTCGGATGCCAGAACAAGGCCACCCGGTGGTCGAACTTGTGCGGCCTCTGCGAACGCCAGTTCCTTGAGGACATGAAGCCGGTCTTTGGTAAGCCGAGCAAGGAACAGCTTGCCTCTGCTGAGGCTGTGGTCCGCGATCACTACGCCGACAAGATCGCCAGCGGCGTCTTTGATGATTGGGCCTCACAGATCGGTAGAACGCTCTCCCGTCCGCTGGCGATGCTGCCTGCTCCGTTGGCTTTGAAGCGACGACCATACCCAAAGCAACGGTATGACGCGCTGCTAGCCCTGCGGACACGGGATCGGGGAGTGCTGACCCGGCGAGGCGTGATCAACCTGCTGGCCTTCGCGCTCGCCGTTGACGCACTGATCACGCCAACAATCCCTCAGCCTGTCCGCAACGACTACATGATCGCCCTACTCGGCCAGAGGTTCATGCGCAGGGAAGTCTACAGCCGAACCGTCAATCGATACCGCAGTCGCCGCGAGAAGACCGGCGTGATCCGCTATGGCCCGAATGGCCCGGAGGAACTAACGCGGATCGTTGAGGAGGAAGTGCCGACCAAGGAATACTGCCGCATACGCCGTGCTGACCTGCGATACGTCGGCAGACGGCTATGGAAAGCGATGGAGAAGATGCTCCTGTCGGGTGGCAGGAAGGGCGCGACCTGGTCCGGCAAGAAGGAGAAGGTTGCCATAGCTGCACATGCTCTACACGGGCCAGAGAAGCCCATACAGCGCGACGACGCCACACCCGCACCGAACCAGCGCTAAGCCCGTCCAGCGCATCAGTGACTCCCAATTCACGCATGAAGACTGATCAAGAAACAACCACCATGGATCACGACGACGCGCAGGAGACTCGCCGGGAGGCAGAGGCGCTGGATTTCTCCCGCCCGCTCGATGTGCATCGGTCGTCCGACTTTCCCGAGGCCAATGCTTTCGTCGATGATGTATACGCCCGGTGCCAAGATCGCATGAACACCAACATCGAGCGGAAGCATTTCAAGGTGGTCCTGCTCGATCTGTACGTCGCATGGCTGATGCACCCGGATTTGAAGATCGCGGTGGCGATGGGAGCCAGCGCCTACAAGCCCAAGAGCCGCTACAACGCATTGGGCATCTCGAAGAAGACTCTGGACGTGGTGTGGCTGCTCCATGATGCAGGTCTTGTCCACGTCAAGCGTGGCTTCCACGTCAGAAGCGAGGCAGGCGGCACGGGGCGGCTCACCCGCATCTGGCCCACGTCGGAACTGATTGCCCTGTTCAAGGGCTGTAATCTCAATGCCTATCAGATCGGCGTATCGCGGGAGGAGGAAGTCATCATCCTCAAGGAAGATGAGGGTGATCGGATCGAGTACGAGGACACACCGGAAACCCGGCAGATGCGACAGGTGGTCCGCGATTACAACGATCTGCTCGCTCGGCACTTCATTGACATCAGGCAGCTTAACGATCCGTGGATCGAGCGATCCGGTGGATCACGGGTAATGATCGGCCCATCGGAGCAGCGGGTTCATCGCGTGTTCAACCGCTCCAGCTTCTCCGATGGTGGCCGGTTCTACGGTGCATGGTGGCACAACTGCCCGAAGGAATGGCGACGGGAAATCTTCATCAATGACGCCCCTACCATCGAGCAGGATTACTCATCCCTGCACGTCGCCCTGCTGTATGCTCGGCAAGGGATCAACTACTACACCGACCACGAGGGCGATGCCTATCAACTCGACACACCCTCGTTCCTAGCAACACCACAGGAGACAAGGAAATATGCCAAAGCCCTGACGTTGATCGCCATCAACGCCAAGACCCGTAGAGGGACATTTAACGCATTTCGGAGCCAGCGGAGGAAGAAGGGCGATCAGCAGGGCGGCAGCTTCAAGGACAAGCAACTCTCGGTGCTGTTGGATGGTATCAGGCGGAAGCACCCTCTCATTGCTGATGACCTTGCATCGGATGCGGGCATTCGGATGATGAACGAGGACAGCAAGATCACCGAGCATGTGATCAAACGGTTCACCGAACGCGCTCTACCAGTCCTCACCATCCACGACAGCTACATCGTTCACTGGCAATACCATGACCTGCTGGAGCAAGTACTGAACGAGGCGTTCTCGATGGTCACAGGTATGACAGGGATCAGGTCTGAGCGAACCGGGGTGGCTGGTGACCTCACATCATGGGACACGGACAAGCTTCCTCAGGAGGCAATGACGAGGAGTAGGGGATACACGGATCGTTTGCTCAAGTGGATGATCAACGGCAATCACGGGAACATGGGTGAAAGGATCATCGGTGAGAGACTGATGCCTCTCCTGAGGGAGATGGCAGACGAGTAAGCTGGCTCACCATGCTTACAGGTTCCATAATCATCATGATCCATGATGTAAGGGGGTAGACCTGAGTAGGCTCATCCTCACACTCCTGCTCCCCTCCTCCATTACTAGGACGTTTTTGCTTGTCACCATCCTGAACTTCAATGGATGTGACGGTTCCATGGTGAGGATCGTTGGTATCCGCAGCCTACGCGGAGTGCGGCCCGCTGGCCGATGCTTCCCTCGAACTTCTCAGGTCAGCGGTCATGAAGCACCGACTTCCGACAGCCTCTTAGATGACCAGCGGAGGTCATGGCCTCATTCGCATCAGCGAGGGCGGCAGGTGGCGCGGCAACAGAAAAACGCATCAGCAGACTCAGCAGAGGTCGGCGCCCGGTCATCCTGTCACCCAGCAGCGTCCTCCCTCAACCGGCCCGTTGTGTCGAGTTTCGCCAGTATCCTCGCTCGTCTCGCATGCCCGTACCGCAACAGCATTCTGGCATCCTTGTGCCCGCTCTGGCTGGCGACTTCTGGTAAGGTGAGACCCATTTCAAAGAACCGGCTGATAGCCTCATGTCTGAGGTCATGAAAGCGCAGGTTCTGACCGTCGAGACCCGCTCGCGTCCTGATCCGACGCCATGCACACTTTGCGGCTTCCTTCGATAGGGGCAACACCCGTCCGTCCTGACCTGCCACGTCGATCAGCTTGGCGAGAATAACGAGCGCATCTTGCGTGAGGACGATGGTACGAGCTTTGTTGTTCTTACCCGGTGGAACGTACAGCTCCCGCCGATTGATGCTGATATGCTTGACGACGATACGCAGCATCTCACCACGACGCATGCCGGTTTCTTTGCCGAGCCTCATCATCGGCTCAATCAGCGGGTTACGAGAAGCCCCCACAGCTTCAATCAGACGGTCCCACTCATCGTCATCGATCCGCCGCTCGCGGTCGTCATCCTCGTTCTTGAGGTTCAGCGCGGCGACCGGATTGCTCGGCATCGGAACCTCCCATTCCTTGCGAGCGATATTGAACATATTCTGTACAGGGTTGAGCTGTCGCCGAAGTGTGTTGTTCTTGACCACCTTCAACCGCTCATCGCGATACCGCGCAAAGTCTGCCGTCGTCAGGTCGCAAAGCCGCTTCTTGCAAATTGGGTGACGCAGAAAAGCATTGAGGATGGTGGTCTCCATTTCCGCGCCCTTCTTGCGGACCGTGACCTCGTCCCGATATCGCTTGATCAAATCGGCCAAGGTAATTTGTGCAAGCTTCTTGATGCTGGCAGGCAGCTCGCGCCGCTCTGCTTTCGCCTCTGTCTGCCGCGCCCACGTTTGGGCATCTTGCTTAATGGTGAAGGTTTTGGCCAGGGCCACGCCGTCGCGGCGAACACGCACCTGCCATTTGCCTCTGCGCTTGCGGATGGTTGCCATCCAAACATCTCCTGCCAAGTGGGACCAATTTGGGACCAGCAGAGATGTCGAGGATTTCAGAGACCCGAACGAAAAGACGGAAATCTACGTAAGATCAAGTTCTTACGCAGATGGTGGGCGCGACAGGGATCGAACCTGTGACCCCTACCATGTCAAGGTAGTGCTCTCCCGCTGAGCTACGCGCCCTAGATGTCGTCTAGATCGGGTCGGGACCCTATAACGGCTCAGGAGAGCCGGTGCAAGGACGGAAGGGGGCCGATTTAGGCCGCCAGCATCTTGTTCACTTCGCTGACCAATTCGCGCAAATGCACGGGCTTGGACAGCACCTTCGCGTTCTTGGGGGCGTCCGAATCCGAGTTCAGGGCGACCGCTGCGAAGCCAGTGATGAACATGATCTTGATGTCGGGGTCGAGTTCCGAAGCCCGGCGGGCGAGCTCGATGCCGTCCATTTCCGGCATCACGATGTCGGTGAGCAGCATCTCGAACGGCTCTTCCCGGAGCCGCTGATAGGCGGCCATGCCGTTGTCGTGGGACGAGACCTGAAAACCGGCGTTTTCCAGCGCCTTGACCAGGAAACGGCGCATGTCGTTGTCGTCTTCGGCGAGCAGGATTTTTGGCATGGCTGGAACGTCGAATCCCCAAGACAATTACAAGGCATCAGCAGAGGTCACTAAGCCCGACAGAGGGTAAATTTCGGGTGAAAATCTTTACCTTGGCCCGACCGGCGCGGCTCCCTTGTGAACCCGAATGCGGCTCGAAGCAATCAAGTCGCGTTGGTCGATCCCCATCTCGATGCCCGCAGGGTTAAGACATGTTCCAGCGCAGATCACATCTTTTCGCTTGGCAGGATGGTTGCGATTCCGGACAATGACGACACATAACAGCCGCTCGATCGGCCGAATCAATGCGTTAAGGCCCGTGCCGGGCTTGCCGGATTGTGCGGCGCCAAGGGGCGAAGCCTGACACCAAGGGACGAAGCCTGAGAACATGACCCGGTTTGACGGCGACAAGTCGCCAGCGTTCGAGATCATTGAGCCCGCGCAATGGCGCGCGCCTGTCATCTTCAACTCGCCCCATTCCGGCTCGACCTATCCGGACGAATTCCTCGCGGCATCGCGGATCGACCTGCCGCAGCTGCGGCGGTCCGAAGACTCTTTCATGGACGAGCTGATCGCGCATCTGAGCGAGCGCGGCTTTCCGACCGTGCGGGTCAACTTTCCGCGCTCCTATGTCGACGTCAATCGCGAGCCCTATGAGCTCGATCCCCGGATGTTCACCGGGCGCCTGCCGAGCTTCGCCAATACCCGCTCGATGCGGGTTGCCGGAGGGCTCGGCACCATTCCGCGCGTGGTCGGCGACGGCCAGGAGATCTATCGCGACCGCATCCTGGTCGAAGATGCGCTGGCGCGGATCGAGACGCTCTACAAGCCCTACCATCGCGCGCTGCGCCGGCTGATCAACAAGGTGCACCAGATGTTCGGCACCGTGGTGCTGGTCGACTGCCACTCGATGCCCTCGGTCGGCGTCTCCCGCGACGAGCCACGGCGGCCCGACATCGTGATCGGCGACCGCTACGCCACGAGCTGCACGCCGCTCCTGCCCGACAGGGTCGAGGAGACCATGACCGGGCTCGGCTATTCGATCGGCCGCAACAAGCCCTATGCGGGCGGCTTCATCACCGAGCATTACGGCAACCCGGCCAGCGGCCTCCACGCCGTGCAGCTCGAACTCAACCGCGCGATCTACATGGACGAGCGGCGGCGCGAGCGCAGTCCGCGTTTTGCGCAAGTGGCGTCGGACTTCGGCGTGCTCGCCGACGTGCTGGCGACCACGATCCCGTTCGGCGATCTCGGCCCGTTCCAGGCCGCGGCCGAATAGGCGCGACGTTTTCTTCGAACGATTGTGTTGGGTGCGATCAAGCGCGAACGCGTTTCGCGGCGCGCATTGAAATGAAAGCCAAGGGCTGAAAGAAATTAGAGGCTGAAAGAAAAAAGGGCCGCTTCTGATGAAGAAGCGGCCCAAGTCTAGGGAGGAAACGCCCAAGGAGGGCAGCAGTAACGCGAGAAGCGCTACCGCACCGCAACAATATGCGGCCGCGACGCACAAAGTGCAAGGGCTTTCGAGCGGTTTCCCATGCAATGAGCACATAGCTCAGTTGCTTCTAGAGAAACCCAGATTCAGTTCCTTTGATAAGGAAATTCAATGGGTTGATAGTCATTTGCATACGAACGAGGCAGATCCGGAACTAAGGTTTCAACTCAATGATCGATATTTGCCCAGTGAGTGGTCTTTGCCGAGGCGAACGCTTCCGGCATCCAAAATACCAGGGTGCGAAAGCAAGACAGCGCTGCACGATCCTTCCGATTTGAGCTAGGCAGGAGTGAGCTTCACCCGACTTTCGTTTTGAGGATGCGCCGTGACGGTGATCGACTTCTCCGCCTTCATCGAACGGCTCGCCACCGTCTCCGGCGAAACCATCCTGCCGTTCTTCCGCACTTCCCTATCGATCGACGACAAGAGCAAGACCAAGGATTTCGACCCCGTGACGGAGGCCGACCGCGCCGCGGAGGCGGTGATGCGGCGGCTGATCAAGGCCAGCTTCCCCCAGCACGGCATCGTCGGCGAGGAGTTCGGCAACGAGCGCGAGGACTCCGACTATGTCTGGGTGCTCGACCCTATCGACGGCACCAAATCCTTCATTGGCGGCTTTCCGATCTGGGGCACGCTGATCGCGTTGCTGCACAAGGGCACGCCGGTATACGGCATGATGCACCAGCCCTTCATCGGCGAACGCTTTTCCGGCGACAGCGGCTCGGCTCATTATAAGGGCCCCTCCGGCGAGCGCCGGCTCCAGGTCCGGCGATGTGCTTCGCTGTCGGAAGCGACGACCTACACGACCAGCCCGCTGCTGATGAACGAGCGCGACCGCGCCATCTTCGGCCGCATCGAGAAGGGCGCACGTCTCTCGCGCTATGGCGGTGACTGCTACTCCTATTGCATGCTGGCCGCAGGTCACGTCGATCTCGTGGTCGAAACCGAGTTGAAGCCTTACGATATCGCGGCCCTGATCCCGATCGTGACCGGCGCCGGCGGCGTCGTCACCACCTGGGAAGGCAAGCCCGCCCAGGGCGGCGGCCGCATCATCGCAGCCGGTGATGCCCGGGTTCACGAAGAAGCACTGAAACTGCTCAACGGATAGGCCGCACAAGGAGCCTGCATGACGAACCGGCGTACGCTCCTTCTCGCAACCCTGCTTCTGTTTCCGACGCTCGTCTCCGCGCAGAATTACCCCGCCAAGCCGATCAAGCTGATCGTGCCGTTCCCGGCCGGCGGCCCCAACGACATCATCGCGCGGGTGATCGGTCAGCGCATGTCGGAGCTGTCGGGCCAGCCGGTGCTGATCGACAATCGCGGCGGCCAGGGCGGCGTGCTCGGCACCGATGCCGTCTCCAAGGCTGCGCCTGACGGTTACACCATCGCGATCTCCAGCGCCGGCGCGCTGGCGATTAGCCCGAGCATGGAGCGCGTCGCATACGATACTCTCAACGACCTCACGCCGGTGACGTTGGTCGCAACCGTTCCGGAAATGCTCGTGGTCGCCACCAATGTAGAGGCCAAAAACATCGGCGAGCTGATCGCGCTCGCCAAGGCGCAGCCCGGAAAACTCAACTTCGCCTCCTCCGGCCCCGGCAGCCTGCCGCATCTGGCCGGTGAATTGTTCAAGCTGACGGCCAGGATCGACATCGTGCACGTGCCTTATCGCGGCGCGGCGCCGGCCGTGAACGATCTGCTGGGCCAACAGGTGCAGATGACGTTCCTGGATCTCCCCGTGCTGCTGCCGCAGGTCAAGGCCGGCGCCCTGCGGCCGATCGCGGTCGGCTCGGCCGAGCGCTCCGCCACCGCGCCTGACGTCCCGACCACCGCGGAAGCGGGCTTTGCGGACCTGCGTATCGAGAACTGGTACGGCATGGTCGCGCCGAAGGGCACGCCGAAGGAGATCGTCGCCGCACTGCATGGTCTCACCACGAAGGCGATGGCGGATCCCGCGGTGAAGGAGAAGCTCGCCGCCCAAGGCGCAACGCTGGTCGGCGACGAGCCGGAGCATTTTCGGCAGTTCATCGCGGACGAGACGAAGAAATGGGCGAAGGTGATCAAGGACGCCGGGGTGGAGACGGCAAAGTAGCGCAGAGTTCATACCGCCGCCGTCGCCCTCAAATGCTCCACCAGCATCTTCGCCGGCCGTGACAATGTCTTGAAGCTGCGCGCGCAGATCACGAGCCTTCGGTTGGCGAAGGCGTCGCGCAGGCGGACCATGGCGAGCGGCATCAGTTTTGCGCAGCGGCGGGCGGCGGCTTCGGGCATCAGCGCGACGCCGACATCGGCGGCGACCATCTGGCAGATTGCGTCGAAATCGCGCAGCCGCGCGCGGAAATGCGGACGCATGCCGAGCCGCGCAGCGTGCTTCGAAATATGCACTTGAAGCGCAGTGGCGCCGGTTAGCCCGACGAACTCGCAATCCCCTGCCTCATGAAAATCGATCTGGCGGCGGCCAGCGAACGGGCCGCGCTTGGAAGTCACCAGCATCAGGCGGTCCTCGCTGAAGACGAAGCGCTCGATATGGTCGGGCAGCGCATGCTCGGCGGCGAAGCCGAGATCGGCAGCACCGGCGGTGATCGCCGCCGCAATGTCGGTGCTCTCGCGCTCCTCGATGTCGATGGCGACGTCGCGATGCTCGCGCAGGAAGCCGGCGAGAGCCTTGGGCAGATGCTCCGACAGACCCGAGGTGTTGGCGAGGAAATGCACGCTCGCCCGCGCGCCGCTGGCAAAGCCGGCGAGATCGCCGCGCATGGCGTCGATCTGGTGCATGACGAGCCTCGCATGATCGAGCAGGCTCTCGCCCGCCGCGGTCAACTCGACACCGCGGCGCCCGCGCTTGAGCAGCGCGACGCCGAGCGCGTCCTCGAGCCTCTTGATGCGCGCGCTGGCCGAGGCCAGCGCCAAATGCGACCGCTCGGCGCCACGGGTGATGCTGCGCTCGTCGGCGACCGCGATGAACAGCTGGAGGTCGACGAGGTCGAAGCGCATGGCAGGTTTCTCCCCTCAGCCTTCGTCACGAACGAAGGCACTCTCCGTAACCTCCAGATTGTGCCCGGGCGCGGCTTCGGTCAATGTGCAGATATGATCGACCCGCTCCTCATTCTCATCGCCGCCGTCTTCCTGATCGCCGGATTCGTCAAGGGCGTGGTCGGGCTCGGACTGCCGACCGTATCCATGGGCCTGCTCGCCGTGAGCATGGCGCCGAGCCGCGCGATCGCCATCGTGATCGTGCCCGCGATCGTCACCAACATCTGGCAGACCTTCGTCGGCCCCCATCTGCGTGACATCCTGAGGCGGCTGTGGCCGCTGATGATCGGCACCGTGATCGGCTGCTGGCTCAATGCCGGCGCGCTGACCGGTCCCCATGCGCGCTACGGCACGATCGTGCTCGGCGTCCTCCTGGTCATCTACGCGATCATCGGGCTGAACAAATTCCAGTTCCGGGTCGCGCCGAAGAACGAGAAATGGGTCGGCGGCGTAGTCGGGGTGATCACCGGCGTGATCTCGGCCTCGACGGGCGTGCAGGTGATCCCCTCGATGCCGTTCATGCAGGCGATTGGCATGGAGAAGGACGAGCTGGTGCAGGCGCTCGGCGTGTTCTTCACGACAGCCACTCTGGCGCTCGCCTTCAACCTCACGGCCGGAGGATTGCTGACGCCGGCCAATGCCGTGCCGGGCGCGGTGGGCATGGCCATGGCCTTTGCCGGCATGTACATCGGCCAGTCGGTGCGGGCGCGGATGCCGGCCGAAGCGTTTCGCCGCTGGTTCCTGATCGCGATGATCCTGCTCGGCCTCTATCTCGCCGGCAGCGCGCTGCTGAAAGAGTTCGGGTAGAAAAGTTACCGCGTCTCCAGCATGGCGACGCGGATGCCGAGATAGATGAAGAGGCCGCCGAGCGCGCGGTTGACCCAGGCGATCGCGCCCTCGGAGGTCCGCAAGCGGTGGGCGGCCTTGGCCGCGAACGCCGCCAGCACCAGGCACCACAGCGTTCCCGTGCAGATGAAGATCAGGCCGAGCGTCAGGAAGGCGAGCGGCTTGTGCGGCGCGTCGGCTGCGACGAATTGCGGCAGGAAGGCCAGGAAGAACAGCGCGACCTTGGGATTGAGCGCGTTGGTGAAGACGCCCTGGAGGAAAACCCGCCGCAGCGAGCTCCGCACCGGCTCGTCGATGGCCGATGCCAGTACCGGGCGCGACCACAGCATCTGGAGTCCGGTCACGACGAGATAGGCCGCACCGACCAGCTTCAGGATCGAGAACGCGGTCGACGAGGCCATCAGCAGGGCCGAAAGGCCGATCGCCGCGCCCGCGACATGGAAAAAACAGCCGCAACTGATGCCGAGCGCGGCGGCGCCGCCGCCTCGCCACCCCATCTGCATGCTGCGGCCGATCACATAGACCGTATCAGGCCCCGGCGTGATGTTGAGCAGCACGCCCGACAGGACGAAAAGCCAGATTTCGTGAATGCCCAGCATCTGTGAGGTGCCTCCGCCGCCGAGCCGTCGCCTCAGGGGCCGGCTTAGTCGGTTCGCTCGTCCCCGTCCATCGCCGGGATTGCGGAGCATTTAGCTCGAATTTGCAATGCGGATCATACTTTCGCTCGGCCTCATCTGCTCTATAAAGGCAGGTTCTTGAATGCGGGATTCGAGGCGACTGCCACGGCGTGGCCGGTCCTCGATCTCTTCCAAGTCTCTTGCAAGTCTCTTGGAGCTCCGGAATATGGAAAGACGTCTGGCCGCCATCATCTGCGCCGATGTCGCCGGCTATTCGCGCATGATGGGCAGCGACGAGGCCGGCACCCATGCCGCCTTCAAGGCCCATCGCAGCGCGATCCACCCCGTCATCCTCAATCACGGCGGCCGCGTCGTGAAGAACACCGGCGACGGCTTCCTGCTGGAGTTCCCGAGCATCGTCGGCGCCACCGAAGCCGCAATCGCGATGCAGACGCTGATGGCGGAGCGTAACCATCATCTGCCAGCCGATCGTGCGATGCAGTTCCGGCTCGGCATCCATATGGGCGACGTCATCGCCGACGAGGACGAGGTCTTCGGTGACGATGTCAACATTGCCGTCCGCCTCGAATCCGTGGCCAGCCCCGGCGGCTTCGCGATATCGGCCAAAGCCTACAAGGAGGCAGGCAAGCATCTCGCCGTGCCGATGGCCGATGCCGGCAACCACCGCTTCAAGAACATCAAGGATCCGGTCGGCGTCTGGACCTGGACGCACGAGGGCGCATCGGCGCTTGCGCCCGCGCTGAAGGAGACATCCGCCCTCTCGCAGCAGTACCGGACCGCCATCGTCGGCGTGCTGCCCTTCGCCAATCTCAGCGACGCCCAGGACGAATATTTCTCCGACGGCCTGACCGAGGACTTGATCCACGCGCTGTCGCTGCAATCCTTCTATCGCGTGCTGAGCCGTAACTCGACCTTCGCCTTCAAGGGCAACAATGTCAGCACTCGCCTGATCGCGCGGGAGATCGACGCGACCTATTTGATCCAGGGTTCGGTGCGGCGCGCCGGAGCCAAGATCCGCGTTACCGCAGAGTTGATCGCGCCGGAGACCGGCGAGCAGCTCTGGACCGGCCGCTACGACCGCGACATCGGCGATCTCTTCGCGATGCAGGACGAGATTACGACGAACCTGTCCGCCGCCATCGCCACCGAGATCGTCCGGGCGGAAGCCTCGGCGCCGGCACGGCTCTCGACCGACGTGACGGCCTGGGACCGCTTCCTCAAGGGGCTGTCGCACTACTACCGGCAGACCAAGGAGGATTTGAACCTCGCCGTCGCCCTGTTCAGGGAGGCGATCGCGGTTGATCCGAAGCTGTCGATCGCGCACGCCTATCTCGCCACGATCCAGATCCAGAGCATCCAGTTCGGCTGGGTCAAGGGCACGCGGGAGATGTGGGCCGAGGCGATGAAGCTTGCCGAAACCAGCGTCCGGCTCGATCCACGCTCGTCATTTGCATTCTCGATCCTGTCCTGGACCCACGCGCTGGAGGGGCATTACGAGGCCGCGATGGACGCCGCCAAGCGTGCGGTCGCGCTCAACCCCTACGACAACGGCGCGCGCGGCGTGCTCGGCATCTGCCATTTCGTCATCGGCGAGCACCGCGAGGCAATCGAACTGTTCTCGATGGCCGCGCAGCGCGACAACAGCGATCCGCGCTACCAATGGGCCGCGCTGAATGCCTTCAGCCACTATCTGCTGGGCCAATATGACGCGACCCTGTCATGGGCCCGCGAGCAACTCTACATCAACCCGAACCACATGCAGGCGCTGGCGATCCGCGCCGCGGCGCTGGCGCAATTGGGGCGGGCCGGCGAGGCGAGCGAGGCGACCCGCGTGCTCATGGGTAACTATCCGACTCTGAATGTTGACCGTCATTTGCGCAATTTCCACTGGAAGCGCCCCGAGGACCTCGCCCATTACCGCGACGGACTCTTGAATGCGGGCGTGCCGCTCGGCAAGCTGACCCTGGTCCAGAGCGACCTGAAACGCGTCGCCGAATCCTGAGGGCCAGCCGCGGCCACGCGGCAATTTCCGTCCACCTTGATTGACACGACAGTGAATTCAACCACACTCCGTTACACGCTGAAGTAGTATAACGTACTGTCGGTTTGTTAGGACTTTCCCCGCTCTATCGCCGCGCCTGTATTTTACGATTCGCTGTTTTCAGGATTCTGGGCCATGCATGATTCCGCTTCGAAGCCCCCCTTCGACCCCTCCATCCAGGTCTCGCCGAACAATCCCTGTCCATTCCTGCGCGGCCTCGTCGGCGAAGGCTTTGTTGACGGCGGGACTGTCCCGCTCGGGACGCTGTCGCAGACGATTGCAAATGCAACCGGCGAGACCGGGCTGAAGAAGGCCTTCGCCCGCATCCAGGTCCGCGGGGTCGCGCTCATCGCAAATGGTCTCGGTCACATCCTGAAGAGCGCATTTTCGGGCGCTCAGCTCGATGCGCTGCGTGGTGGCCCCCTCGACAAGCGCGGTGCCGGCTCGCGCGTCCTCGGCGTCGACGGCAAGGTCGACGAGGACGAGCTCGCGCGGTTTGCCAGCTTCGGCCGGAATTACCAGAATCCGAACGGCGGCGGCTCCGAGCCGGGTCTCAACGCCTCGGAAATCGACGTCTTCATGCGCGACAACCTCAAGCGCGCCGGCAGCGCCGCGCGCTGGTACTACCCCCTGCTGATGAAGTTCGAATGGCCGATCCTCCTGAAGATCGTAGGCAAGGGCGAGGGGGAGGACCGCTATCTCAGCGTGGCCGACGTGCGCACGCTGTTCAACGAGCGCCAATTTCCTGCTCGCATCAACCAGCGGCTCGTATCGCAGCCGGCGCTGTCGACCTGCCAGCGCGTGGTGCGGCGCGCCCTCAAGTTTGCGGCCCTGCTCGTCGCCCTCGGTCTCGTCTTGCTCGTTGCCGTCGCCGAATTCCCCGACCAGGTCCGCGCCATGCTGCCGCAAAAGGGGATTCTCGTGAATCTGCTGCCGCCGCCCCTGCCCGCTGTGCCCGAGACGAAGGCGGCCTATTGGCTCGAGCAAAACTGGTCGCTGAAGGACAGGCACTGGTTTCACCACGCCAGCCAGGGCACGGCGACCTTTCCGGTACCCTATGAATGGTTCATGGCGCTGGAGCAGCCGCGCCTGCACCTGTTCTCGCGGCCAGGCATGATGACGGACAGCGCCTATCTCGAGCGCTTCGGCTTCATCCCGAGCCCGCAGTCGATCCAGACCGACGCGGCGTCACTGCGCCGCTTCGGCTACGCCAATGTCTACGAGACGACGCAAGCGCCGGACTGGTCGACCAGGTGGACACCGGCGGAGAACGTCGACGGCCTGCCGGTCGGCTTCGCGCGGATGACCGGGGTCAGCGATCCCGCGACCGGCCGACGCGAAGAGGACAAGATCGGGCTGACCTGCGCGGCCTGCCATACCGGCCAGATCCATTATCAGGGCATCGACATCCGGTTCGACGGCGGCCCGGCCATGACCGACCTGAAGAAGCTCGAGCTCTCCACCGGCCTGTCGATCGCCTACACGCTTTACGTGCCGTTCCGCTTCCAGCGCTTCGCCGATCGCGTGCTCGGCCCCGACGCCAGCAAGACGGACCGCGACGCGCTCAAGCAGAAGCTCAGCGCGATCGGCAATTTCCTGATCGACTGGGCGAAAATCCAGCAAAAGACGATTGAAGGCAAGAAGACCTGGAACGGCAGGCAGCAGAGTGACACCGAGGAGGGATTCGGCCGCCTCGACGCTCTCAATCGCATCGGCAATCAGGTCTTTTCGCAGGACCTGGCGCTGAGCGGGATCAAGGGATTCGAGAAGAACCTGCACGCCCAGGACGCGCCGGTCAGCTACCCTCCGATCTGGACAGTGCCGTGGTTCAAGTTCGCCCAGTACGACGCCTCGATCGAGCAGCCGCTGATCCGCAACGCCGGCGAGGCACTCGGCGTGACGGCGCTGCTCAACCTGTCCGACGCCTATCCGGAGGACAGGATTTGGCGGTCCTCCGTTCATATCAACACGCTCGGCTGGATCGAGGACATGCTCAGGGGGCCCGATCCGTTCAAGACGGCTGATCCCTCCACCGGTCCGAAGTTCGGAGGCCTGCTGGCGCCGAAATGGCCGTCGCAGATCCTCGGCGACAATTGGAGGCTTGATCAGAAGAAGGCCGACAATGGTCGCAAGATCTACGCCGAGATGTGTTCCGGATGCCATTTGCCCGCCATCGACACTCCGGCTTTCTGGTCCTCCGGACATTGGGAGCCGAGCGGCGACGGCAAGGTCCTGAACGCGGTGACGATCCCCCTCGACGAGATCAAGACCGACCCCGAACAGTCGCTCGTGCTCAGCAACAGGATTGTCGATGTGCCGGGCTTCCTGAAGGTGAATACGGCCGACCTCCAGAAATGGTGGCAATGCGACGTCTCGACCGCGAGCTCGCCGACCGAGATGGTGTATGCGCTCGGGCTCATGACGGTGGTGGACCTGGTCGCCCGCAAATGGATGGACGATGAGAAGACTCCAGACGCCGAGCGGGCGAAATTGTGGAACCTCGCGCGCAAGAACTGCCTCAATCCGGTGGGGGGAGCACGCTATCGCGCGCGGCCGCTCAACGGCATCTGGGCCACCGCGCCCTATCTGCACAACGGTTCGGTGCCGTCTCTCTACTGGTTGCTGAAGCCTGCAAGCGAGCGTCCGCAAAAATTCTGCATGGGCCGCCGCGACTATGATCCCGTGACCGTCGGCTTTGCGGTCACCGCCGACGAGAAGTGCAAGACGGGTGAAACCGAGTTCTCGGCGGGGTCGGACAAGGATCCGATCCAGGGCAACAGCGTGCTCGGCCATTCCTTCGAGCGCAAACCGGGTGAGGAGAAACGTCCCGGCGTTATCGGCCGAGTGTTCAAGGACGACAACGAGCGCTACGATCTGATCGAGTATCTGAAGACGCTGTAGCCGAGCTCTGTCCCGAGCACGCCGCCCTCATCCTGAGGAGCCCGCACAAAGCGGGCGTCTCGAAGGATGGCCGAGGGCGAGAGCCGGGCCTTCATGTTTCGCCCGGCGATGCGAAGCATCGTCCGGAGACGCGCGTTCCGCGCTCCTCACCATGAGGGTCTTGCGACCAAGCGGGCCGAGGCAGCGCACCGCCGTCGCTCCCGCCTCACTTGAACAGCGGCGTGCCCGGCACGAAGGCGTCGAAGGCTGCCCAGAATTGGGAACGGTAGCGGTCCTGCTCCTGGAGGATCTCGTGCTTGGCGCCGGCGATCACGAGATGGGAGCCGGCGCGCAGATGATAGGCGAACTCCTCGATCGCCGCGGTCGAGACCACGGTGTCGCTGGAAGCCGCCAGCATCAGGATCGGCTGACGGATCTTCGACGGGTAGTTTTTGCCTCTGAAGGTGTTCATCGCGCGGAAGGCGGTATCGGCCCAGGCGACCGTCGGTGAGGCCAGCCCCAGCGTCGGATCCTCCTCAAGGATCGCGGCATTGCGCGCGTAGCGCACGGGATCGCTGGTCAGCGGATTGTTGATGAAGGGGTTGAGCCCGGTGATGTGATCGCTGCCGCCGGGGACGTAGCGGCCGCCCATTCCCAACACGCGCATCGTCTTCAAAAGCGTCCGCGCCGGAAACGAGGTAGCGCGGCCGGGCAGGTCGATCATCGGCGCCGACAGCACCATGCGGTCGAACCAGCGCTTGCCCGCATGCGCGACCCGCAGCAACACTGTGCCGCCCATGGAGTGGGCGAGGGCGAAGAAGGGCGGCGGGCAATCCGGCAGCACCACCTGCTGCACGAAGGTCTCGACGTCGATCTCGAAATCGGCGAAGTCACGTACATAGCCCTTGCGCGGATCCCGCAGGCGGCGCGAGGAGTGGCCCTGCCCGCGCCAGTCGATCATCGCCACAGCAAAGCCGCGGTCGCGCAGGTCGCGCACGGTCTCGAAATATTTCTCGATCTGCTCGCTGCGTCCGGTGAAGACGCAAACCGTGCCCTTGCGGTTTGCCGGCGGTGCCCAGCGCGCAAAGCGCAGCTCGGCGCCATCAGGGGTCTTGATGGTGCCGCTGACGACGTCTTCGGGAACAGGATTGGACGGAATCGAGACCAGCGTCATGGGCGGGAGGTTTTGAGAATCAGGGGGCGGGAGCGCCGAAAAGGCGCAGATAGCCGCCCTCTTGAACGCAGTTTCCCAAAACCCATATCACCATGGTGCAGGCCGCTACCAGTGTTTCGGAACCGGAACATCAGGCTGCACACAGACGAAAGCCCGGCCCGATTGGCGGGCGGGTTTCCAACAGTCGCTCAATGGAGGACTTGACCATGCGTACCTACGATCTGACCCCCTTTTACCGTTCCACCGTCGGCTTTGACCGCCTCTTCAACCTGCTCGACCAGACGAGCTCGGACGGCAGCCCCGGTTATCCCCCATACAATATCGAGCGTACTGGCGAGAACGACTACCGCATCACCGTTGCGGTTTCGGGCTTTGCCAAGGATGAGCTCTCCATCGTCGCGAAGGAAAACACGCTGACGATCAAGGGCGAGAAAGTCGCCAACGAGAACTCGAAGTCCGAAGTGCTCTACCGCGGCATCGCCGCGCGTGCCTTCGAGCGCGCCTTCCAGCTTGCCGACTTCGTACAGGTGAAGGACGCCTCGCTCGAGAACGGCCTGCTTCACGTCGACCTCGTGCGCGAGATTCCCGAGGCCAAGAAGCCCCGCCAAATCTCGATCAGCAGCAGCACGCCAAAGGCGCAGGTGATCGAAAACTCGGCCGCGCAAGCCGCCGCGTAAATCACTCACGCCACTTCCAGGTTGCGAAAACGCCCCGGTGCCCCGGGGCGTTTTTTTGCTTGTCCAGTCGTTGGCTCGCGAAAAGCCGCAAGTAGCCCTGTGGCTACTCCTCCATCGATATATTTCGTACGGGTCCAACCGCCTCGTCAGCGCGGCAAGATCCAGCGGCAGTCAGCTGGTTTTCGGTTGAAATCGAAATACAGGTTTGGGTCCGTTGTTCTACGTTGCCCCCACACCTCGCGGGCTCGCCTGCGAGTCTCGTACGCGCCCGACGCTTGTCACAGGTGAGTGACCACGCGTAACGCCGCCGCTCCGCACACCGTCCTTTGGATATCGAACACAAAATGAGACGGAAAACGATCATGATACTTTGGCGCAGCCTTTTCGTCGCCGCGAGCCTGCTGGCGGCCCCCATCAGCCTTGCTCACGCACAGACCCCGCAGACGGTGAAGGCCAGGAACGTCGTGCTGGTGCACGGCGCCTGGGCCGACGGCTCAAGCTGGTCGGAGGTGATCCCGATCCTCCAGGCCGCAGGCCTCAACGTAACTGCCGTGCAAAATCCGCTATCGTCGCTGTCGGACTCCGTCGAGGCGACCAAGCGCGCGCTGGCCGAACAGGATGGTCCAACCGTGCTGGTTGCGCATTCCTGGGGCGGCACCGTGATCAGCCAGGTCGGCAACGACCCGAAGGTCACCGGCCTCGTCTATGTCGCCGCCCGCGCACCCGATGCCAACGAGGATTTCGTCGCTCTGTCGAAGCAATTCCCCGCGGGACCGGTGCGCGCCGGCGTCGTCGAGCGCGACGGTTACACCAAGCTTTCGGAAGACGCCTTCCTGAAGTACTTCGCCAATGGCGTTAAGCCGGAGCAGGCCGAGGCGCTCTACGCCGTGCAATGGCCAACGGCCGCCTCGATCTTCGCCAGCCGCACCACGGAGGCGGCATGGCATTCCAAGCCGAGCTGGTACGCGGTGTCGAAGAACGACTACACCATCAATCCCGATTTCGAACGCTTCCTCGCCAAGCGCATGAACGCCACCACGGTCGAACTCGACGCCGGCCACCTCTCGCTGGTGTCGCACCCGAAAGAAGTGGCGAACCTGATCCTGGAAGCGGCGGGGTACGGGCGGAGCTGACCGGCGATCGGCTCAATGAGAAAGCGCCCGAGGTTTTCGGGCGCTTTTGTTTTGCTCAGGTCTAATCCAGTCCCTGTGCGGCCGGCATCTCCTGCGTCGGCATGATCGTGGGAGCCGGCTTGGCCTGAACGACGGTTGCTGCCGCGGCTTGCGGTGCGGCTTCGGTGGCCTTGGCCTGCACGGCCACCGTCTGCTGAGCAGGCTGCGGCGCCTGGGCCTGTTGCGTCGCGGGTTCGGCCGGCTTGGCGGCGACCGGCGCCTCGCCACGCCGCGGGGCGGCCTTCGGCACCGGTACGGCGCGGCTGGCGACATGCGGAATCGGGGCCGGCGGGCGTGGCGGGCCGCTGCGGACCATGGTCGGTGGCGGCAGCGCGCTTTGCGGGCGGTAGGGCGCAACCGCGGGCTGCTCGTAGGCCGGCGCCATGCCGTAGGCGTCAGCGGCCGGCATGAAGCGCAAAATTCTTCCGTCGCGGGCATCGATCACCAGCCGGCCGTCCTCGCCGCGGCGGTCGATCACCGCGATGGTGTAGACGCTGCCGCGCAGGCGCGGGATGCCCAGCGGCGAGAAGCCGTTTTCGCGCAGCACCGCGTAGACCTCGGTCGACGGCAGCAGCACCGGGGGCGGGCCGCGGTCTTCGTAGCCATAGCCGTAGCCTTGGCCGTAACGCGGCGGCGGCGCGGCGTCCGATGGCGCATAGGGGCCGTCGAAATCCGACACCGCAATAGCGGCCCTGCTCCCGATACCGTTCGCCGGAACTTGCGCAAGAACCTGCGCTTGAGCCGCGGTCGCAGCCAGCACCAGCGTGGCAGCGGCCACACATCCTGTGAAAAACTTCATGGTCGACACGCTCCTGTCAGCCCCCGAACGTCTCGCGCTCTTTCGCTTCTTGCGGCGTGGCGCGCCTTTCGAAGGGTCGATCCGAAGCATCCTTGGGGATTTCGGCGTCGGCAGGGCCGGATCAGGGCGCGTTTGCTTCAAAACCGGGGCCGCACGGCTTGCGGAAAGCGATGATTGACACCTCGGGAATCGGGACTTGCACGCGCTTGTGTGATAGACAAAAATTTGGCAAGGTGATGGTTAGGACAGGAAGACTGTCTCAATTTTGCTTGCGGTTCCGGCATAGGGATTGCAACGAAAGTCGGTGCTTTCGAGCGCCAGGAAGGCAACAGGCAAAGCCGTTTTCGGGGACGAAGAACGCCTTGGCCTGAATTTAAGAAAATGCGGCTCGCGAGCGGACGAGCGGTGACCCAGAAGCGGGTGCCGCGGGACGCCCAAGGTGCGCCGAAGATGGCGGTGAGGCAGCTTGCCGCATGGAGAGGACGAGGACATGAACGGGTCGCAAGTCGAGCGCGGAAACATCGTGGCAGAACAACTGTCGGCGACGCTCGCCTCGAAAACGAGCGACCCGATTCAGGAACACAATTCACGCCCGCCGGCCATAGGCCTGTACGATCCGAGCCTGGAAAAGGATTCCTGCGGCGTCGGCTTCATCGCCAACATCAAGGGCCAGAAGTCCCACGAGATCGTCGCGGACGCACTCAGCATCCTCTGCAACCTCGAGCACCGCGGCGCCGTCGGCGCCGATCCGCGCGCCGGTGACGGCGCCGGCATTCTGGTGCAGATCCCGCACGCCTTCTTCACTCGTAAGGCGAAGGAGCTGGGCTTCGCGCTGCCCAATCCGGGCGAATACGCCATCGGCGCGCTGTTCATGCCGCGCGACACCGCCTGGCGCAACGTCATCAAGAGCATCATCGCCGACCAGATCAAGGAAGAGGGCCTGACGCTGCTCGGCTGGCGCGACGTGCCGACCGACAACTCCTCGCTCGGCGTCACCGTGAAGCCGACCGAGCCCGCCTGCATGCAGGTGTTCATCGGCCGCAACGGCACCGCCAAAACCGAGGACGATTTCGAACGCCGGCTCTACATCCTGCGCAAGTCGATCTCGCAGGCGATCTACCAGCGCCGCGACCGCGGCCTCGCCGGCTATTATCCCTGCTCGATGTCGTGCCGCACCGTGATCTACAAGGGCATGTTCCTCGCCGACCAGCTCGGCAAGTATTATCCCGATCTGCACGAAACGGATTTCGAGAGCGCGCTCGCACTCGTTCACCAGCGTTTCTCGACCAACACGTTCCCGGCGTGGTCGCTGGCGCATCCCTACCGCATGATCGCGCATAACGGCGAGATCAACACGCTGCGCGGCAACACCAACTGGATGGCGGCGCGTCAGGCTTCGGTGAGCTCCGAGCTGTACGGCAAGGACATCAACCGGCTCTGGCCGATCTCCTACGAGGGACAGTCGGACACCGCCTGCTTCGACAACGCACTCGAATTCCTGGTACAGGGCGGCTACTCGCTGCCGCACGCCGTCATGATGATGATTCCGGAGGCGTGGGCCGGTAATCCCTTGATGGACGAGAAGCGCCGCGCCTTCTACGAATACCATGCAGCCCTGATGGAGCCGTGGGACGGCCCCGCCGCGATCGCCTTTACCGACGGCCGCCAGATCGGCGCCACGCTCGACCGCAACGGCCTGCGGCCAGCGCGCTATCTCGTCACCAAGGACGACCGCATCGTGATGGCGTCCGAGATGGGCGTGCTGACGATTCCCGAGGACCAGATCATCACCAAGTGGCGCTTGCAGCCCGGCAAGATGCTGCTGGTCGACCTCGAGCAGGGCCGCCTCATCCCCGACGACGAGATCAAGGCCGAGCTCGCCAGGAGCCATCCCTACACGGAGTGGCTGGAGCGGACCCAAATCGTGCTGGAAGAGCTGCCGAAGGCGCCGACCACCGGCGTGCGCTCCAACCTGTCGCTGCTCGATCGCCAGCAGGCGTTCGGCTACAGCCAGGAAGACATCACCATCCTGATGACGCCGATGGCCTCCATTGGCGAGGAAGCCGCGGGCTCGATGGGCAACGACACGCCGATCTCGGCGCTGTCGGACAAGGCCAAGCCGCTGTTCACCTACTTCAAGCAGAACTTTGCGCAGGTCACCAATCCGCCGATCGACCCGATCCGCGAGGAGCTGGTGATGAGCCTCGTCTCCATCATTGGACCGCGGCCGAACCTGTTCGACCTGCAAGGCATGGCCACCACCAAGCGCCTCGAAGCGCGCCAGCCGATCCTGACCGACGCGGACCTCGAAAAGATCCGCTCGATCTCCGACGTCGCCGAGTCGCACTTCAAGTCGCGCACGCTGGACACCACCTTCCACGCCGGCCTCGGCGCGGCCGGCATGGACCAGGTGCTGGACGAGCTCTGCGCGCGCGCCGAAAGCGCGGTGCGCGAGGGCGTCAACATCATCATCCTGTCCGACCGCATGGTCGGCACCGACCGCGTGCCGATCCCGTCGCTGCTGGCTTGCGCGTCCGTGCATCATCATCTGATCCGCACGGGTCTGCGCACCTCGGTCGGCCTCGTCGTCGAATCCGGTGAGCCGCGCGAAGTGCATCACTTCGCCTGTCTTGCAGGCTACGGCGCGGAAGCGATCAATCCTTATCTGGCGTTCGAAACCATCATCGCGATGAAGGACCGCCTGCCCGGCTCACTCGACGACTACGAGATCGTCAAGCGCTACATCAAGTCGATCGGCAAGGGCCTGCTGAAGGTGATGTCCAAGATGGGCATCTCGACCTACCAGTCCTATTGCGGCGCGCAGATCTTTGACGCTATCGGCCTGAAGGCGGAATTCGTCGGAAAATTTTTCGCCGGTACGCACACCCGCGTCGAGGGCGTCGGTCTCGCCGAGATCGCGGAAGAGGCCGTGCGCCGCCATGCCGACGCATTCGGCGATGCTCTGGTCTACAAGACCGCGCTCGATGTCGGCGGCGAATATGCCTACCGCAGCCGCGGCGAGGACCATGCCTGGACCGCCGAGTCGGTCGGGCTGCTCCAGCACGCCGCGCGCGGCAATTCGCTGGACCGCTACCGTGCCTTCGCAAAAATCCTCAACGAGCAGTCGGAGCGTCTGTTGACGCTGCGCGGCCTGTTCCGGATCAAGAACGCGGACGAAGAGAAGCGCAAGCCTGTCGCCCTCGAGCAGGTCGAGTCGGCCAAGGATATCGTCAAGCGTTTCGCCACCGGCGCGATGAGCTTCGGCTCGATCTCGCGCGAGGCGCACACCACGCTGGCGATCGCCATGAACCGGATCGGCGGCAAGTCGAACACCGGCGAAGGTGGCGAGGAAGCCGACCGCTTCAAGCCGATGCCGAACGGCGACAGCATGCGCTCTGCGATCAAGCAGGTCGCCTCGGGCCGTTTCGGCGTTACCACGGAGTATCTCGTCAACTCCGACATGATGCAGATCAAGATGGCGCAGGGTGCCAAGCCCGGCGAAGGCGGCCAGCTGCCCGGCCACAAGGTCGACGCGACCATCGCCAAGGTCCGGCATTCGACGCCGGGCGTCGGCCTGATCTCGCCGCCGCCGCACCACGACATCTACTCGATCGAGGATCTGGCGCAGCTCATCTACGACCTCAAGAACGTCAACCCGGCGGGCGACGTCTCGGTCAAGCTCGTCTCGGAGATCGGCGTCGGCACGGTGGCCGCGGGCGTCGCCAAGGCGCGCGCCGACCACGTCACCATCGCGGGCTTCGAAGGTGGCACCGGCGCTTCGCCGCTGACCTCGATCAAGCACGCCGGCTCGCCGTGGGAGATCGGTCTCGCTGAAACCCACCAGACGCTGGTGCGCGAGCGGCTGCGCAGCCGCATCGTGGTCCAGGTCGACGGCGGCTTCCGCACCGGCCGTGACGTCGTCATCGGCGCGCTTCTCGGCGCCGACGAATTCGGCTTCGCCACTGCGCCCTTGATCGCGGCCGGCTGCATCATGATGCGCAAGTGCCATCTCAACACCTGCCCGGTCGGCGTCGCGACCCAGGACCCGGTCCTGCGCAAGCGCTTCACCGGCCAGCCCGAGCACGTGATCAACTACTTCTTCTTCGTCGCCGAGGAAGTTCGCGAGATCATGGCCTCGCTCGGCTTCCGTACCTTCAACGAGATGATCGGCCAGGTGCAGCTGCTTGACCAGACCAGGCTCGTCGCGCACTGGAAGGCCAAGGGGCTCGATTTTTCGAAGCTGTTCGTCAAGCAGAAGGAAGAGAAGGGCCAGAAGGTCTATCACTCCGAGCGCCAGAACCATCATCTGGAAGCCGTGCTCGACCGCACGCTGATCGAGAAGGCAACGCCTGCGCTCGACCGCGGCGCGCCGGTGAAGATCGAGGCCAGGATCAACAGCACCAACCGTTCCGCCGGTGCGATGCTGTCCGGTATGGTCGCCAAGATCTACGGCAATGCCGGCCTGCCGCATGACACCATCCATGTCAGCCTCAAGGGCACCGCCGGCCAGGCTTTCGGCGCGTGGCTCGCCCACGGCGTCACCTTCGAGCTCGAGGGTGAAGCCAACGACTATGTCGGCAAGGGCCTCTCGGGCGGCAGGATCATCGTCAAGCCGCCGGCCAACAGCGCCATCGTGCCGGAAGAGAGCATCATCGTCGGCAACACCGTGATGTACGGCGCGACCGATGGCGAGTGCTACTTCCGCGGCGTCGCCGGCGAACGCTTTGCCGTGCGCAACTCCGGCGCGGTCGCCGTGGTCGAGGGCGCCGGCGATCATTGCTGCGAATACATGACCGGCGGCATCGTGGTCGTGCTCGGCAAGACCGGGCGCAACTTCGCGGCCGGCATGTCCGGCGGCATCGCCTATGTGCTCGACGAGAGCGGCGACTTCGACAAGCTCTGCAACATGGCGATGGTCGAGCTCGAGCCGGTACTGTCGGAAGAGCTGATCAACGCCGGCACCTATAACCACTCCGGTGACCTCGAGGCGCACGGCCGGGTGGACGTGTTCAAGAACCTGCTCGCCTCCGACGTCGAGCGGCTGCACGTCCTGATCACGCGTCATGCGAAAGCGACCGGCTCCAAGCGCGCCGCCGACATCCTTGCCAATTGGAAGGACTGGCTGCCCAAATTCCGCAAGGTGATGCCGGTCGAGTACCGGCGCGCGCTGCGCGAAATGGCCGCCAACGCGGACGCCGAGCCGAAAATCGCGATCGGGGCGTAGGCAATAAGCCCTCATGGTGAGGAGCGCACAGCGCGTCTCGAACCATGAGGTCACCAGCGGGGCCTTTCATCCTTCGAGACGCGGCGCCAAGTGCGCCGCTCCTCAGGATGAGGGTCTGGAAAAGAGACGAATTTAAGCGGCAGGGACTTCGGGTTTAATGGGCAAGATCACGGGTTTTCTCGAAATCGAACGGCATGACCGCAAGTACACCCCGGTCGCCGAGCGCGTGAAGCATTTTGGCGAGTTCGTCGTCCCCCTCTCCGAGAAGGAAACGCGCGACCAGGCCGCGCGCTGCATGAACTGCGGCATTCCCTATTGCCACGGCACCGGCTCGGTCGCGCCCGGCACGCCCGGCTGCCCGGTCAACAACCAGATCCCGGACTGGAACGACCTCGTCTATCAGGGCAACTGGGAAGAAGCCTCGCGCAATTTGCACTCGACCAACAATTTCCCGGAGTTCACGGGGCGCATCTGCCCCGCGCCATGCGAGGCGTCCTGCACGCTCAACATCGACGACAACCCCGTCACCATCAAGACCATCGAATGCGCGATCGTCGACCGCGCCTGGGACAATGGCTGGCTGAAGCCGGAGATCGCGGCGGTCAAGACCGGCAAGAAGGTCGCGGTGATCGGTTCCGGCCCGGCCGGCATGGCCTGCGCGCAGCAGCTCGCGCGCGCCGGTCACGACGTGCATTTGTTCGAGAAGTTCGCCAAGGCCGGCGGCCTGCTGCGTTACGGCATCCCCGACTTCAAGATGGAAAAGAACGTCATCGACCGCCGCGTCGCGCAGATGGAAGGGGAAGGCGTCACCTTCCACTACAGCAGCCATGTCGGCGTCGACGGCAATGTCGATCCGCGCGAGATGCTCAACGAGTACGACGCGGTGGCGCTGACCGGCGGCGCGGAAGCTCCGCGCGACCTGCCGATCCCCGGCCGCGAGTTTTCGGGTGTCCACTACGCGATGGATTTCCTGCCGCAACAAAATCGCCGCGTCTCCAGCGAGCCGCTGAATGGCGTCCAGGAGATTTTGGCGGGCGGCAAGCATGTCGTCGTCATCGGCGGCGGCGACACCGGATCTGACTGCATCGGCACCTCGCTGCGCCAGGGCGCGCTCTCTGTGACCCAGCTCGAGATCATGCCCGCTCCGCCCGAGCACGAGAACAAGGGCCTGACCTGGCCGAACTGGCCGCTGAAGATGCGGACGTCCTCGAGCCAGGCCGAAGGCGCGGCCCGCGAATTCGCCGTGCTGACGCAGAAGTTTTCCGGCGAGAACGGCCAAGTCAAGAAGCTGCACTGCGTGCGCGTCGACGACAAGTTCAAGCCGATCGCCGGCACCGAATTTGAGCTCGACGCCGACCTCGTCCTGCTCGCGATGGGCTTCGTCCATCCCGTGCACGAGGGCCTGCTCAAGCAGCTCGCAGTCGAGCTCGACCCGCGCGGCAACGTCAAGGCCAACACGCTCGACTACCAGACCTCGCGCCCGAACGTGTTCACCGCCGGCGACATGCGGCGTGGGCAATCGCTGGTGGTGTGGGCGATCCGCGAGGGCCGGCTGTGCGCAAGGTCGATCGATGCGTTCCTGATGGGAAAGACGGATTTGCCGCGGTAGTCGTTCACTCCACTGCCAGATTTACGAAAGGTGTCATCGCCCGCCTTGTGCGCAATTGCGCACTGGAGCGGGCGATCCAGTATTCCAGAGAAGTTAGCTGTCTACCGACAAACCGCGGCGTACTGGATGCCCCCGCCTGCGCGGGGCATGACAGCGAGTTTAATTCTGCAGCCTCACCCCCACCATCATCACCGTGCCCTGCGAGCTAGATCCCGCCTGGTTCGAGTCCAGGATGTCGTGGCGCAGCGTGCCCTTGATCCAGATGTTGCGGTTGAGCTTGTAGATCAGATTGCCTTCGAGCGAGTAGGTCTTGTCGTTGCGATTTTGGCCCTGATAGTCGTAGGTGCCATAGGTGAACTTGCCCACTGCCGTAAGCCAGCGGCGGAAATCGTGATCGACTTCGGCGGCGTAGGTGTGCACCAGCACGCCGGATGAGCCGGGCACGGTGGTCTCCGCGATCTGCGTGTCGGTGGCGAATTTCACCGTGGTCAGGCCGCTCGCGTTCCAGATCAGCGAGCCCGAGGTGAGGAAGCCCGCGAGCTGGCTCAGCCGCGGATCGACATAGTTGCGCGCGGAATAGCCGACCGAGACCTCGCCCGTGAGGATGCGCGAGAACTCGAAGGACGAGCCGACCTTGGCGTACCCGCCGTTCGAATCGCGGAAGTAGCCGTTGCGGTCCGCGGGCTGGTCGTGGACGCGGGTGTCGCCCTGGATTTCGACGAACGGCTTCAGGCCCGGCTTCAGCTCGTAGGAAAAGCGCCCCACGCCGCCATACTGGTTGAAGTCACGATCATCGTTGCTGAAGGTCGAGCCATCGGTCAGCTTGGAGTTGGTGTAGGCGGTGCGATCGACGGTGGCGCCGGCAGCGACCTGGAAGCGATTAAAGGTCTGGTCGAAGCCGACGGTCGTGCCGTAGGTGGCGTAAACAGGATATTTTTGCAGGCCGGCCTGCACGTTGGGGCTGCCGGGATTGTCGGTGGCGAGCCGCAGGCGGAGCTGGGTGGTCAGCTTGAGATCGCGATTGACGTCGATGCGGCCGTCGACATGGCCGGTAAAGTCGGGGCGGTCAACCTCGACCGGCGAGGGCGAGGCAAAGCCGTCGATCGTCGCCGGCATGTTGTTGGTGTAGCCTGAGAACGAGCCGCGCAAATCGGCGACCAGCGCGTGGCGCTCCCAGTCGGACACCACGAGAAGGTCGGGCGCGACGACATAAGCCGGCGAGCCGACCGGCTTGTTCAAACGCGCCGGATTGGTGTCGTAGCCGGCGGAGAGCTCGAGCCCACCCTTGATCAGGAAGCTGCCGGCATAGTCGCCGACCGCGCCGAACGAATCCTCGTCGAGCTTGAGGCGGCGGCGCAGCGGCTGGCCGGGCACGTTGCCGGCCAGCGCCGGTGGCACCGGCGTCTTGTGCGCGGTCTCGGAGGGTGGCGGCGCGATGCGCGGCGGCCCGAGCGTTCGATCCGGCGTTGCCGGCGGCACCGGCGAACCGGGACCGACCGGGCGTTTCGGCTTTGGCTGTCCGGGATAGAGCTTTGGCTGCAGCCGCTTGCGGTTGAGCGAATCGTATCCGGAGGCGCTGGCGCCATTGGCAGCGGGCAGGCCGTAGGTCGGGACCTTATTGGTCGGGTTCTGGCTGGTCGGGTTTTGGCCTGCGCGCGCCGGCGCCTGCTGGCGCTTGCGCAAATCGGCGTTGGGATCTGGGAGCGCCGGCAGCGCATCCAAGGGTGCCTGCGGCACGCCCGCGGTACGGCGCGTCGGCAGCGTGTCTGGTGAGGCGAAGCCACCGCGGTTGGGGCTGAACAGGTCGGGGGTGAGGCTCTGGGCGCCTGCCGGTGCGCTTCCAAGGGCGGTCAGCGCGAGACACGGCAAAGCGGCGCGCAGGAAATGCGCGCGTTTGCTCCGGCTCGTGCCTGGAGACGACCACACGATGGAAGAACCCCAACGAAATCAAATACTTTCGCGATAGCCTCCGCCGACTGGCGGGAACCATCGTTAATGGACTTAAAACAATTATGGTTAACGACCGGTTGAGGGCTGGGGCGCCCTCGTCGCCTCGAAGGCTGTGGCGTGCTAAGCAGGCGCCAACGGGCGAACGCCCCTCCTCCCTGGACCAGAACATGCCGAGTTCGAAACCGCTGATGACCCAATCATCCGGCCCCATTCCCGACAGCGTCGAATCCGCGCTCCGCACGCTGGAAACCGAGGGCGGCGGTATCAACGCACTCGCCGCCGCCCTGCGCGGCCCGCTTGGCGCGAGCTTCGCCAAGGCGGTCGATCTGATCCGCAACGCGAAGGGCCGCGTCATCGTCACCGGCCTCGGCAAATCGGGCCATATGGGCCGCAAGATCGCGGCGACGCTGGCTTCGACCGGCACGCCCGCCTTCTTCGTGCACACCGCCGAAGCCGCCCACGGCGACCTCGGCATGATCACCACCGATGACGTCATCATGGCGCTGTCCTGGTCCGGCGAGCAGCCGGAGATGAAGACACTCGTCAACTATTCCGCGCGGTTCGCGATCCCGATGATCGCGGTGACGTCGAACGCGGCGTCCTCGCTTGGACAAGCAGCCGACATCGTGCTTGAGCTGCCGAAGGCGCGCGAGGCTTGCCCGCACAATCTGGCGCCGACCACCTCGACCATGATGCAGGTCGCGATCGGCGACGCCATCGCGATCGCGCTGCTCGAAGGCCGCGGCTTCACCGCGCTGGAATTCGCGCATTTCCACCCCGGCGGCAAGTTAGGGGCGATGCTGAAATTCGTCCGCGACTACATGCGCACCGGCGCGGAGATTCCGGTCAAGCCGCTCGGCACCAAGATGTCGGACGCAGTAATGGAGATGTCGGCCAAGGGCCTCGGCTGCGTCTGCATCGTCGATGATGTCGGCGGGGTTGCCGGCATCATCACCGACGGCGATCTGCGCCGCCACATGCGGCCCGACCTGCTGACGGCGTCGGTCGACGACGTCATGACCAGGCAGCCGAAAACCGTGCCGCCCTCGATGCTCGCCACCGAGATGATCGAGGTGCTCAACACCCGCAAGATCACGACGCTGGTCGTGACCGAGGCGGACAAGGTGGTGGGCATCGTGCATCTGCACGATCTGTTGCGCGCGGGCGTGGCGTAAGGTTTCTCCGTCATTGCGAGCGCAGCGAAGCAATCCAGAATCCCTCCGCGGAGGCAGTCTGGATTGCTTCGTCGCAAGAGCTCCTCGCAATGACGGCGGTTAGAGCTATGCCAGAAATCTTGCCGCCGGCTCCTCCAGCGGCAGCTTTAGTCCGTTCGCCAGATACGACACCGTGCGATAGAAGCCGCACAGCAGCATGATCTCCAGGATCTGCGCCTCGTCGTAATGCGCCGAGAGCGCGGCGAACTCGGCATCGTCAAACGTCGCGCGGTGATGCAGCGCATCGACGGCGGCGATCATCGCCTGTTCGGCCGGCGACCAGCACGACGACGTCGCATCGCCCTGCACGGTCGCACGGACTTCCGCCTCGGTGAGGCGCGCGGGCCCGGCGAAGATCGCGACATGCACGCCCCATTCATATTCGCATTTGTTCAGCGCGCAGGTGCGGTCGATGACGACCTCGCGCTGGCGCAACGACAGCGGGCCAGGATCGAGCAGGCCGCCGGCGCGGAACTTGTCCCAGGCGCGGGCGTGGCCCGCCATCACCCGGAACAGCAGCAACGGCGGCGCACCGCGCATGATGCGATCGAACTGCGCCTGGATCTCCGGGGGATAAGGCGGGGTGAGCGGCGCAATGCGCGGCGGGGCCTGGGACATTGGCTGTCTCCTTTGCTACATTTATTGTAGCATCACGCTACATTATTTGTAGCAATACGCAAGAGGGCGACGATGGCGAAACAGTCCGCTTCCAGATCGCGTAGCGTCCGTGGTTCGCGCACGGGCCGACCGGTCATGGCGCTGCTCGACCTCCTGGGGCGACGCTGGAGCCTGCGTATCCTGTGGGAATTACGCGAAGCCCCCCTCACCTCGCGCGGCTTGCGCACTGCCTGCGACGAGGCCTCGCCGACCGTGCTTCAAGCGCGGCTGAGCGAGCTGCGAGAGGCGGGGTTCGTGGAGCTGGGCGAAGGTGGAGGTTATGGGCTGACGGCGCTGGGACAGGAGCTGTGCGAGACGTTCATACCGCTGCACAGGTTTGCGGAGCGGTGGCGCAGCAAGAGTCGCGCCTAAGTCTGGCGACGCCGTCCTGACAAACTCGTCATTGCGAGCGGAGCGAAGCAATCCAGAATCTTTCCGCGGAGACAGGCTGGATTGCTTCGCTTCGCTCGCAATGACGGGGAGGCAACAGCTACGTCGCCGCCACCGTCAGATTCGCACCGTCCACCTGCACCACTTTCACCCGCGTCCCCGCCGGCGTATCCGGGCCGGCGACGCGCCACACCGTGTCGCCGATACGCATGGTGCCGTTGCCGTCGATGATCGGCTTCTCCAGCGTGAACTCGCGGCCCAGGAGCGCGTCCGCGCGCTTGTTGAGGAAGGGGCTGGCACTCGCATCCGCCCTCGGCCGCGCGAGCCGGCGCCACACCGGCACGGCGGCGGCGGCGAACACAGCGAACATCACGAGCTGGATCTGCCAGGACACGACAATCGCGAACGAGATCAGGCCGACCAAAATCGCGGCGAGCCCGAGCCAGAACAGGAAGATCCCCGGCGCCAGCACCTCCAGCACCATCAGGATGAAGCCGAAGATCAGCCAGTTCCAGGTGCCGAGCGATACGAATATGTCGGTCATGACACGACCTCTTTAATTCAGACGCTTACCCTTATCGGAAAACCGGTGTCCGCGTTTCCGGGGGATGCGCTGTGACTATCCCTGCCGCGGCGGCACCGCCGGCGGCGTGAGGCTGGACGACGGCACCGAACCGCCGCGGCGAGCGGCAGCGGCCGCGGACGCCGCGCTTTCGCCGAACGTCGCCTTCGCAATCTCGCCGATGCCGGCGAGCGAACCCAGCATGCTCATCGCTTCGACCGGAAGCATGATGATCTTCTGGTTCGGCGAGTCGGCCAGCTGCCCGAACGCCTTGATATACTTGTCCGCGATAAAATAGTTCAACGCGGAGATATCACCCTTGGCAATGGCTTCCGATACCACAAGCGTCGCCTTGGCCTCGGCCTCCGCGGAACGTTCGCGGGCCTCGGCGTCGCGGAACGCAGCTTCCTTGCGGCCTTCGGCCTGGAGAATCTGGCCCTGCTTGGCGCCCTCTGCACGCAAGATCTCAGACTGGCGCTGGCCTTCGGCCGCGAGAATATCGGCGCGCTTGACGCGCTCGGCCTTCATCTGCCGGCCCATCGCCTCGACGAGATCCGCGGGCGGCACGATGTCCTTGATCTCGATGCGGTTGACCTTGAGACCCCACGGCGAGACCGCGGCGTCGACGACGCGCAGCAGGCGCTCGTTGATCTCGTCGCGATGCGACAGCACCTGGTCGAGATCCATGGAGCCCATCACCGAACGGATATTGGTCATGGTCAGCACGATGATCGCCTGCTCCAGATTGGAGACTTCGTAGCTCGCCTTCGCGGCATCGAATACCTGGAAGAAGGCGACGCCGTCGACCGTGACCGTGGCGTTGTCCTTGGTGAGCCAGCTCGAACTTGGTCGGATTCTGGACCGGGAGGTCGGCCGCTTGCGCACCCTTCAGGATGCGGTCGATGTAGGAGGCGGCGCGGCGGAGCTGCTCGGCGCTGTCGGTGCTGTAGGACATCAGCCCGCCCTCGTCGACGAAGGTGCGGCTCCAGAACACTGCCGGCACGCCCGCTTCACCGATCGCCGCCAGGAGGAGCGCGCGGTTGGCCATGGTGAAGAAGTCCGGCAGCACCAGCAGTCCGCCGTCCTTTCGCGAGGCCAGCGCGGCGATCGAGGCGGTGTCGTGCACGGGCGCAGGCTCCACCGTCACATGGAGCGCGCGGCCCGCGTCCTCGATGGTGCGCAGCATCAGCGGCGCGAACGGCGCGGTGGCGGGATTGTAGACGACGAAGACACGGGACAGTTTTGGCGTGACCTGCGTCAGCATCTCCAGCCATTTGCCGGCCAGCGGGCCGTCGTAATCGGTGAACCCAGTGACGTTGCCGCCGGGATGGGCGAGATTCTGGACGAAGCCCTGGCTGACGGGATCGGTGACGACGGCGAACACGATCGGGATCGTCGTGGTGCGCCGGCGCAGCTCCTCCACCGAGGGCGTGCCGACCGCAAGCAGGATGTCGGGCTTGAGCGCCACGAGTTCGTCGGCAAGTTGCGCCATGCGCGCGCGGTCGCCGCCGCCATTACGCCAATCGATCTTGAGGCTGGCGTGCTCCTTCCAGCCATGGCCGGCGAGCGCCTCGACCAAGATGGCGCTTCGCGTCTGCCCGATCCCGTCGTCGGCCGCAGTGACCGAGAGCACGCCGAGCCGCCGCGTCGCATTCGGCTGCTGCGCCAGCGCTGAAGCCGGCAGCGCTGCGGTCATCCCGAGAAGCGCCAGAATCTCGCGGCGGTTCATGGGGCGCACCTCAGATCCAGCCCTGCAGCTCGCGCAGCACCAGCGTCTGGATCACATCCATGCCGGGATCGCTGTCGTTGAGGCAGGGGATCGCGGAAAACTGCTCGCCGCCATTGTGCTTGAAGATCTCGGCATTCTCCTGCGCGATCTCCTCCAGCGTCTCCAGACAGTCGGCGGAAAAGCCGGGCGTCACCACCGCGATCCGGCGCACGCCCTCTTTCGCCAGACGCTCCATGGTCTTGTCGGTGTAGGGCTGGAGCCACTCGTCGAATCCGAAGCGCGACTGGAAGGTCAGCAGCAGTTTCGTCTCGTCCATGCCGAGCCGGCGTCGCAGCGCCTCCGTCGTGGCCACGCATTGGCCCTGATAAGGATCGCCCTTGTCCACGTAGGCCTTCGGCATGCCGTGGAATGAGGCGACGATCAGCTCCGGCTTGAACGGCAGGCTCGCCAGATGCGTCTCGATCGAGGTGGCGAGCGCCTCGATATAGGCTTCGTCCTCATAGTAAGGCGGTGTCACCCGCAGCGTCGGCTGCGCGCGCAGCCGCGCAAGCACGCGAAACACCTCGTCGCAGACGGTGGCCGATGTCGCGGCGGAATATTGCGGATAGAGGGGCACGGTGAGGATACGTTCACAGCCCTTCGCGATCAGCGCGTCGATGCCCGACTTGATCGAGGGATTGCCGTAGCGCATTGCCCAATCCACCACGACGTGATCGCGATCCGCCAATGCGGCCGCGAGCTTGTCGCTCTGCGAGCGCGTAATGGTCTTTAGCGGCGACTCGTTCTTCTCGGTGTTCCAGATCTTGAGATAGTCGCGCGCCTTGGCGCGGGGTCGGGTGCGCAGGATGATGCCGTTCAGCACGAACTGCCAAATCAAGCCCTGATCCTCGATGACGCGGGCGTCCGAAAGGAACTCTTTGAGATAGACCCTCACACCCGGCGCATCGGCCGTATCAGGCGTGCCGAGATTGACCAGCAGCACGCCGACGCGCGGCAGACCGGACCGGACGGCCTGCTTCGCGGCTGCGATGGGGGCAATTGTCGTCATGTATCGTTGGGTCGCGCGTTGCTCCGAACTTGTCAAGATGAGGCCTGTTTCGCTAGGGTCGCACTCAAGCGGGGGGAGGAAAGATGACGCTCGCGGAATGGTGCGTCCTTGGAGCATTGCTGCTCTATCTGTTAACGATCGGCTCGATCAAATGGATCAGATTTCGCAGCTTCGACAATTCGCGGCCGCGCGATCCCGCCTTCTATCAGGACGCCATCGCGCAGCGCGCGCTCGGCGCGCACCAGAACGGCATCGAGACTTTTCCGTTCTTCGCCTTCGCGGTGCTGCTCGCCGAATACAGGGATTCGCCGCAGCGCCTGATCGACGAGCTCGCGGCGCTGTTCCTGATCGTACGGATCGCCTATGTGCTGACCTATCTCGGCAACCGCCCGACGCTGCGCTCCATCCTTTGGAGCATCGGCTTTGCGATCAATCTCGGGATCTTCTTCATGCCGGTGTTGAAGCGGTTTCTGCCGGTGTGACGCGCCGTGTCCCGGACGCGGTGCAGCGCGCTTGCGCTGCTCCGCAGAGCCGGGACCCAGAAGGCCGCCCGCTACCCTACGGAGACATGGGCCCCGACTCTGCAGCGCACCGTCGAAGGGACGCTGCGCTGCGTCCGGGGCACGAGAGTCTTGCTCAAAAACACGTCGTCCGCTCAGCCGCGATGTAACCCAACAACAGGCCGGCGCCGAACAGCAGCACGAGGCCGGCGGCGGCGAATTCGATGCCGCGCATGAACAGCGCACCACCGCCGTCGCGCCCGGCGCTGAGGCGGGCGGCGATGTCCTTGGCGGAGACGGCGACCACCGCGATGGCGGCGACCGTGATCGCGGTGCCGAGCCCCATCAGCAAGGTCGCGGCGATACCGGCCCAGAACAGGCCCTGAGCCAGCGCGAACACCAGCACCAGGATCGCGCCCGAACAGGGGCGGATGCCGACGGTCAGGATCGCGCCGAAGCCGCGTCCCCAGCCACCGGGGCCGGCGAGCTCGCTCGGCGCGGGACCGTGGGAATGGCCGCAATGCTCGTCATGGACGTGGTCATGCTCGTGGTGATGATGGGCGTGCGCGTGGTCGTGACTGTGATCATGGGGTCGATGATCATGCGCGTCGTGATGATGGTGGTCGTGATCATGGTGGTCATGCGGCACGCCCGCGATCGCCGGCACTGGCTGAACTGCCTGGATGGCACGGATGAGAGTGCGGCCCTTGACCCAGACCAGGCGCAGGCCGAACAGCGCGATCAGGGCATAGCTTGCGATCTCGATCGCGCCTTCCGCATTGCACATGGTCTTGGCGGTCGCATTCAACACCCAGGCCGAGACGCCGACGATCAGGATCGCCACCAGCGACTGCATCAGCGCCGAGGCAAACGACAGCACGATGCCGCGCCGGGCGGTCTCACGATTGGCGACGAGATAGGAGGCGATCACCGCCTTGCCGTGGCCGGGGCCGGCCGCGTGGAAGATGCCATAGGCGAACGAGATGAAGAGCAGCGTCCACACCGCCGAGCCGTCGGACTTAGCTGCGCGGATGGTCGCCGACATCTGGCGATAGAATTCCGACTGTTTCGCCAGGAGCCAGCCGATCAGGCCGCTGGCCTCGGGGGCTGCTGGCTGGGTGGTGCGCGGCGCGCCGAACGGGTTTTGCGCGAGGAGATCGTGGAGCGCGGCATCGACCACGCTCACGAGCAGCACAATGGCGGCGCAGGCGAACAGCCCGCGGGCGAGCGGGGAGAGTTGCGGCTTCAAGGGCAATCCACCGTGATCTTGTTGGCGAACATCATGCCGAAATTCGAGTTCTCGCCGTTCATGAAGGTCTGCTCGTTGAGCTTCTGGGCGGTGGCGGAGCCGTCACTGGGCCGATCAAGCTTCATCTGGCAGCCGGCGGGAGCGCCGACCAGCTTGACCGGATTGTCCTTGGCCATCTGGAAGTCGATGAAGAAGGAGCGATCGAACACTTCGAGCACCAATTGCCTGGGCTTGACCGGATTCTTCAGCGGCAGCGTGAAGTGCAGGGTCAGGACCGTATCCTTGTAGTCGAGGAAGTAGTCGACCGGCTCCTGGAATCGCTCCTTCTTGCCGTCGGCTCGCGCAAAGGTGAAGTAGGCATATTCCTTCAGCGATTCGACATTGGTCTGCGCCAGCGGCCCGAGCTCCTCGCGCGTATAGGCGCCCTTGGTCTTGCTCTCGAGCCCTTGCACCGCATAGGCCGAGAACATGTCGTCAAACGTCCAGGAGTGGCGGACGCCGGTGATGGTGCCGTCCTCAGCGTAGAGCAGCTCGCTCGTCGCCGTAATCCAGACATGCGGATGCGCGCTCGCCGTTCCTGCCGCAAGCGACAGGGCGATGGCGAGCAGCAGTCCGAACAGGGCACGCATGCCCATCAGGCGACCTTTGCGTCGTCGAGCAGACCGCGGCGGCGCAGCAGCGCGTCCGGCTCCGGCGGGCGGCCGCGGAAGGCCTCATAGGCAACTTCAGGATCGACCGATCCACCCGAGGAGTAGATGTCGTCGTGCAGGCGCTTGGCGACCTCAGGATCGAAGATGTTGCCGGCCTCCTCGAACGCACCGAAGGCGTCGGCGTCCATCACCTCCGACCACATGTAGCTGTAATAGCCCGCGGCATAATGATCGCCGGTGAAGATGTGACCGAACTGGGTCGGCCGGTGGCGCAGCGAGATCTCCTCGGGCATGCCGATCTTCTCCAGCTCCTTCTTTTCGAAGGCGCGGACATCCTGCGCGGCGGAGGCCGGCTGGGTATGGAATTCGAGATCGACCAGCGCCGAGGAGACGAACTCGACCGTGGCAAAGCCCTGGTTGAATTTTCGCGCGGCAAGGAACCGTTGCAGCAGATCGTCCGGCAGCGGCTCGCCGGTTTGGTAGTGGCGGGCGAATTGCTGCAGCACCTCGGGCCGCTCCTGCCAGTGCTCGTAGAGCTGCGACGGCAGTTCGACGAAGTCGGTGAACACGGAGGTGCCCGACAGCGACGGATAGGTCACGTTGGAGAGCATGCCGTGCAGGGCGTGGCCGAACTCGTGGAACAGCGTGCGGGCATCGTCGGGCGACAGCAGCGAGGGTTCCCCGCCTGCGCCCTTGGAGAAGTTGCAGATGTTGAGGATCAGTGGCGCGACCTCGCCGTCGAGCTTCTGCTGATCGCGCAGCGAGGTCATCCAGGCGCCGGAGCGTTTCGACGTCCGGGCGAAATAGTCGCCATAGAATAGCGCCTTATGCTTGCCGTCCTTGCCCTTCACCTCCCAGACCCGGACATCCGGGTGCCAGACCGGAACGTCCTTGCGCTCGGCGAAGGTGATGCCGAACAGGCGCGTGGCGCAGTCGAAGGCGGCGGCGATCATGTGATCGAGCGCGAGATACGGCTTGATCGCAGCGTCGTCGAAATTGGCCCGCCGAAGGCGCAGCTTTTCGGCGTAGAAGCGCCAATCCCAGGAGGCGAGCTTGAAATTTCCGCCCTCTTCCGTGATCAGCGCCTGCATGTCGTCGCGGTCGGCGAGCGCGCGCGCCCGGGCCGGCTTCCAGACCCGCTCCAGAAGGCCCCGCACCGCTTCCGGCGTCTTGGCCATGGAATCCTCGAGCCGGTAGGCCGCGAAGGTCGGGTAACCCAGGAGATTGGCGCTTTCCTCGCGCAGCTTCAGGACCTCGACGATGGTCGCGTTGTTATCGTTGGAATTGCCGTTGTCGCCCCGCGCGGTGAAAGCCTTGTAGACCTTCTCGCGCAGGTCACGTCGGGCCGAGCTCTTCAGGAACTGTTCGACCGAGGAGCGCGACAGGGTGACGATGGCCTTGCCGGCCATGCCACGTTCGTCTGCCGCAGCCTCGGCGCTGGCGACAAAACTCTCCGGCAGGCCCTGGCGGTCGGCTTCGCCGAGCTCCATGAACCATTCCTGCTCGTCGCCGAGCAGATGATGACTGAAGCTGGTGCCGAGCTGAGCGAGCCTCTCGTTGATCTCCGCCATCCGCGTCTTGGCCTCTTCGGAGAGGCCAGCGCCCGAGCGGTGGAAGCGGGTGTAGGTGCGCTCGAGCAGGCGGAGCTGTTCCGGTGTCAGACCGAGATTGGCGCGGTTCTCGTGCAGATGGGCGATGCGGCCAAACAGCACGGCGTTCATCATGATCGGATTCCAGTGCCGCGCCATCCGCAAGGAAACCTCCTTGTCGATCTCCAGGATGGCCGGGTTGGAATGCGCCGAGACGAGGTCGTAGAAGACGGAAGCGACCTTGTTGAGCAGTTTGCCCGAGCGCTCCAGCGCCGTGACGGTGTTGGCGAAGTCGGCTGCGGCCGGATCATTGGTGATCGCCGCAATCTCCGCGGAGTGATCGGCGAAGGCCTGCTCGAAGGCCGGGAGGAAGTGCTCCGGCTTGACCTCGTCGAAGGGCGGGGTCGCAAACGGTGTCACCCAGGCCTTCAGCAGCGGGTTGGTCTCGGAGTCCGTAGTTTGGCGGGGTTCTGACATCACACGTCCCGATTTTCGAGCCTAAATTGTTGCGGCCAGCTATAGCACGCGATGGGGCTTTTTTGGGCCATTTGCCCTTGCTCCCGGCCGCCTTTTCGAGGAGATTGCGGCCCTCCAAGCCTAGGGACCCCTGAGCTCATGAACGCGCCTTCCTCGTCTTCCCGTCGGATCGTCTGGCCGAGCGTCATCACTGTCATCAGCGCCGCCATCCTGATCGGCGCCGAAGTGTTCGGCGCGGCGTTTGCCGGCGGATGGGCGCTCGCGATCCTGTTCGGGCTCGGCGACCAGGGCGCACACATCCTTCAGGCCGCGCTGTTCGCGCTCGGCGTGCTCGTGATGACCGCCTTCATCCGCGCGGCTCAGCGCGTCGAGCCCTTCACGAAGCGCGGCTGACGCTTCTCACGCGCGCGAGGGACACGCGCGCGCAGAAAACTTAACGCGCGTTCATCTTTCGCGTCGCTCGCGCAACACTGCGCAAGCAGATGTTAGGCAAATCTGTTCTCAGCCTAAAAAATCTCTTGCGAACCAGAGTCAAAACACCTATTTGCGGATTGCCCAATTTCGCACGTGCCTGTGGTCGTGTGTCAGTCGGTAGGTATCCGGACAAGAGGCCGGACAGCCGCCAAGGGGTGAAGAAGCCGAGGGGCTCTTCGGAAGTGCGGAGGTCGCGAGGCCTGAGCAAACCCGGAGCGTCCAGCATCTCTCTCAAAGAGATGCCTTGTCGAAGGTGACTTCACTTTTTGCAACCGTGACTGGCAGCCGGAGGCGAACCGGCGCACCCCGCTCTCAACGGGGGACGCGACTTAAAGCAACGACGGATCGGGCTTTTTTGGTCTCTACCGGCATTCCAACGCCGGCGCGGGCTACTGAAAAGGCTTGTCCTTCATTGCCAGGTGTGCGGGCGGGAACATTTCCCAACCAATCCACGGCAGCACAGTCTGATGTGAGTCTTTGGCTCGTCGTGCCTCCATCGCGCGATCTGGCCGGAGCGCTCTTATCCGACGTCATTTTTTGAACGGATCCCGTCGCTGGGCCGTTTGGGAGAGTGCTATGACCGATCGTATCCAGGAATTCCTGCGCAACCGCCGCAAGGATGGCCTCGACACCGAGCCGTGCCTCGTCGTCGACCTCGAAGTCGTGCGCGACAATTACCAGACCTTTGCCAAGGCGCTGCCCGACAGCCGCGTGTTCTATGCCGTCAAGGCCAACCCGGCGCCGGAAGTGCTGGCTTTGCTGGCGTCCATGGGCTCCTGCTTCGACACCGCGACGGTCGCCGAGATTGAGATGGCGCTGGCCGCCGGTGCGACGCCCGACCGCATCTCCTTTGGCAACACGATCAAGAAGGAGCGCGACATCGCGCGCGCCTTCGCGCTCGGCATTCGGCTGTTCGCGGTTGATTGCGTCGCCGAGGTCGAGAAGGTCGGCCGTGCCGCGCCCGGTGCGAAAGTGTTCTGCCGCATCCTCTATGACTGCGCCGGCGCCGAATGGCCGCTGTCGCGCAAGTTCGGCTGCGACCCGGAGATGGCCGTCGACGTGCTCGACGTCGCCAAGCGTCTGGGCCTGGAGCCGTGCGGCATCTCCTTCCATGTCGGCTCGCAGCAGCGCAAGGTGAAGGCGTGGGACCGTGCGCTGGCGATGGCCTCGCAGGTGTTTCGCGACTGCGCCGAGCGCGGCATCAGCCTGACCATGGTCAACATGGGCGGCGGTTTCCCGACCAAGTACCTGAAGGACGTGCCGCCGGTGGTCACCTACGGCCGCTCGATCTTCCGCGCGCTGCGCAAGCACTTCGGCAACCAGATTCCGGAGACCATCATCGAGCCGGGCCGCGGCATGGTGGGCAACGCCGGCATCATCGAATCCGAAGTCGTGCTCATCTCGAAGAAGAGCGACGAGGACGAGGTGCGCTGGGTCTATCTCGACATCGGCAAGTTCGGCGGTCTCGCCGAGACTATGGACGAGTCGATTCGCTACGCCATCCGCACCCCGCATGACGGTGCGGACATGACGCCGTGCGTGCTCGCTGGGCCAACCTGCGACAGCGCCGACGTGCTGTACGAGAAGAACCCGTATCCGCTTCCCGTCACGCTCGAGATCGGCGACAAGCTGCTGATCGAAGGCACCGGGGCCTATACGTCGACCTACTCGGCGGTGGCGTTCAACGGCATCCCGCCGCTGAAGACCTACCACATCTGATTTGCCACATCTGATCCGCCTCTGATCTGAGGCCTGACGAACCCGGGAGCCGGCTTGCCGGCTCCCTCCCTGACATTTCGATCTGACGACGTCTTGGACAGGCGTGCTTCTCGCACGTCGTTCAAGCGGGGACTGACGCGCCATGACTGCTCTTCGGAAGACACAGGTTGACCTCTCTTCGAAAGCCGCTCCGTTCGCGATCCGCAGCGAGCGTGCTGCCGACGTTGCGATGCGTGAAGCGCTGCTGGATGCCAGCTTTGGCGAGAACCGCCATGGCCGCACCTGCCAGCGCCTGCGCGACGGACGCGCACCAGCCGCGGGGCTTGCCCTGTCGGCAATGCGCGGAGGGACGCTCGTGGGAACCGTGCGGCTGTGGCACGTCAGCGCTGGAGGCAGGCCCGCTCTGGTCCTCGGACCGCTGGCGGTGGACCCTGCCTGCCGCGAGCTCGGGATCGGCGCCGCGCTGATGCATCAAGCGCTGGCCGCCGCCCGGGCGCGCGGGCATGCCGCTGTGATCCTGCTCGGCGATGCCCCTTATTACGCCCGCTTCGGCTTCTCACCCGCGAAAACTGGCGAGCTGTCGCTGCCCGGCCCGTTCGAGCGCGACCGCCTGCTGGCGATCGAATTCACGACGGGCGCGCTGGACGGCGCTGCCGGGATGATCGTCCCGACCGGCGCGGCCTTGCCCAAACGCCGGGCGGCTCGCGCTCTCCAGGCGCACGCGGCTTAAGGATTGCCGTCTTGGCGACGACCCAAGCCGCGGTCGTGCCCACGCCCGCGCTGACGCCTGTCCCTTTTGGGTTGCGCGGGCCCGAGAAACCCCCTTTAACCCGCGGAAACGCCCCTTTCAGTCGAGGCTGAACCGATGTCCCGTCGCCTGATTTCCACCGGCTCCCCGTTCGAGAAGACCGCCGGCTACAGCCGCGCCGTGATCGACGGCGAGTTCGCCTTCGTCGCGGGAACCACCGGGTATGACTACACCACGATGACAATGCCGCCCGATGTCACGAGCCAGTCACGCAACTGCTTCAAGACGATCGAAGCGGCCCTGAAGGAGGGCAGCTTCGAGATGGCCGACATCGTCCGCGCGATCTACTACATCACCGACATCAAGGACGCAGACGCACACTTCAACGTCTGCGGCGAAGTCCTCGGCGATATTCGCCCGGCCGCAACGCTTCTCGTCGTCTCGGCACTCTACAAGCCCGAGATGAAGGTCGAGATCGAAGTGACCGCGAAGCGCCGCGGCGCCTGATCCATCCCTCACCCTTTGTCTGCCAGTACTTTCCGGAGAAACCATCCCATGAGCCCCGCCTCGCAGATCTACGCGAAGATTACCGGTCCTGTCGTCATGGTCGGCTTCGGCTCCATCGGCAAAGGCACGTTGCCGATGATCGAGCGGCATCTCGATTACGACAAGTCGCGCATCACCGTGATCGATCCCAAGGACGAGGGCCGCAAGGCACATTGCGAGAAGCACAATGTAAAATTCATCCAGCAGGGCGTGACCAAGGACAATTATCGCGACCTGCTGACCCCGCTCCTCACTGAAGGTGGCGGCCAGGGCTTTTGCGTCAATCTCTCGGTCGATACCGGCTCCACCGACATCATGGAGCTCTGCAACGAACTTGGCGCTCTTTATATCGACACCGTCAACGAGCCCTGGCTCGGCTTCTATTTCGATTCGTCGAAGGGCCCGGAAGCGCGCTCCAACTACGCCCTTCGCGAAGCGACGCTGGCCGCCAAGAAGGCGCGCCGCGCGGGCTCGACGACGTCCGTCTCCTGCTGTGGCGCCAATCCCGGCATGGTCTCCTTTTTCGTCAAGCAGGCGCTGCTCAACGTCGCCGCTGATCTGAAGCTCAATGCTCCCAAGCCGAAGACCAAAGCCGAATGGGCGGATCTGATGCGGCAGGCTGGCATCAAGGGCATCCACATCGCCGAACGCGACACCCAGCGCTCCAAGACGCCGAAGGAGCCGGACGTCTTCGTCAACACCTGGTCGGTGGAAGGTTTCCTGTCGGAAGGCGTGCAGCCGTCCGAACTCGGCTGGGGCACCCATGAAAAATGGATGCCCGAGAACGCGCACACTCACGAAGCCGGCTGCGGCGCCGCCATCTATCTGATGCAGCCCGGCGCCAACACGCGCGTGCGCACCTGGTGCCCCACCCGCGGCGCGCAGTACGGCTTCCTCGTCACCCACAACGAGTCGATCTCGATCTCCGATTACTTCACGGTGCGTGACGGATCGGGCACGGCAATCTATCGGCCGACCTGCCACTACGCCTATCATCCGGCTGACGACGCCGTGCTGTCGCTGCATGAAATGTTCGGCCGCGCAGCGAAGATGCAGGAAAAGCACCACATCCTCGATGAGAACGAAATCGTCGACGGCATCGACGAACTCGGCGTGCTGCTGTTCGGCCATGACAACAATGCCTACTGGTACGGCTCGCAGCTCTCCATCGAAGAGACCCGCAAGCTTGCGCCCTATCAGAACGCCACTGGCCTGCAAGTGACCTCCGCCGTGCTCGGCGGCATGGTGTGGGCGCTTGAAAACCCGAACGAAGGCATCGTCGAAGCCGACGAGATGGATTTCGATCGTCTGCTGGAGATCCAGATTCCGTATCTCGGCCCGGTAAAGGGTTTCTACACCGACTGGACGCCGCTGACGGATCGTCCGGGACTATTTCCGGAGGACATCGATACGAGCGATCCGTGGCAGTTCCGGAATGTTCTGGTGCGGTGACAACCCAGCCGTCATGGCCGGGCTTGTCCGGACAAGCCCGGCCATGACGCTGCAACTACGAGTTCGCTATTTCTCTTTGATCGGCGGCGCGATCTTCTCGGCAGGTGCCGGCGGCAACGCTGGTTTAGCCGCGCCCGCCGCGCCTTGCGTCTGCGGATCGGGGCGCGCGGGCTCCGGGGCCGGCGTGGTCGGCCGATTACCGCCGGGCCTGGCTTCCGCAGGCTTGTTCTGATCGTCCGACGGCGCGCCCTGGAGTGGCTGCGTCGCCTGCGCCGTCTGCATCTGCATGCGGATCTCGGCGCGGATTTGCGCCAGCGACATGCCTGACACCACGACGCCTGCTGCGAACAGCGAGCACGCGATGAGCAGGTCGAACTTCAGTCTGCGCTTGTCACTATTGCCGGTCATATCGATCACCGCAGTTGTCCGCGGTATCAACGAACTTGCCCCACCCCGGTTCCGTTGCCGGAAAGGCGGGAACCTGCCGCCCCTGAGCCAAAACGCCGCGCTTACTCCGTGGTGCTGACTTCCCACGTGGCATGCCGCACGCCGGGCAAGTGCTGGAGATCGGTCGCCGCCGTGTTCAGTTCGTTAGGATCGACCGCTGTCGCGACCAGCTTTGCGACGATCTCCAGAATGTCGTCGCCGATCTCGACCACGTGGACGTCGGCTACCGGATATTTTGCGGCCTCGAGTTTCTCGACCAGGCGGTCGCGCATGTCGGGCAAGACGTCGGCCGCGACCGCGAGCTTGAAGTAGGAGGTCGCCTCGGAGGCCTTCTCGTTCAGCGGGATGCGGTTGATGGCGTTGACCAGCGGGCGCAGCATGGTGTTGCCGGCGATCACGAACACCGTCAGCGCCGCGGCCTGCGCAACCATGTCGGCGCCAGCGCAGGAGCCGACCGCGGCCGAAGCCCACAGCGTCGCCGCGGTATTGAGCCCGCGCACATCCATCCCCTGCTTCATGATGACGCCGGCGCCGAGGAAGCCGATGCCGGAGACGACGTAGGAGATCACCCGCACCGCACCGTCAGCGCCGGTCAGGTGCATCGCGAGATCGACGAAGGCGGCGGCGCCGACCGCGACCAGCACATTGGTGCGCAGGCCCGCGGTGCGCTGGCGATACTGCCGCTCGGCACCGATCAATGTGCCCAGCACGAAAGCCGTGAACAGGCTGACCAGCGTGTCGGCAAAGTCTGCAATCTGGAAGGTCGTTAGAAACCGCATGGCCCCATCTACGGTCAGAACGATAACAGCTTAAAGCTCCAGAAGCCCGCCGTCCCCATTTTCATCCGCGAACGCCAGCTGAGTCCCCTTGGCGTTCCAGGCGAGCGCAGCCATGGGCGGGGTGCCATTGCGGCGAACCAGGATTTCCGCGCCGTCCTCCAGCCGCACCATCAGCACGGTGCCGTCGCTGTAGCCGGCGGCGAAGATGTCGTTCTTGGGGTGACAGGCAACCACCGACACGCGCGCCTGCAACGGCGCGAGCATCGCGGGCTCCTTGCCCATCGGCCCGTCCTTGCTGGCGAACGGCCACAGGATCACGGTGTCCGCACCCGAGGTCGCCAGCGCCTTGCCGCCCGCGCTCCACGACATCGAGCGGACGCGTCCGGGATAGCCGGTCATGCGCATGTGCCTGTTGTCGGCAAGCCGCCAGCCATGCAGCGCCGATTCGTGCATCGTGGTGACCAGAAATTTGTTGTCCGGGCTGAAGGTGACGCCGAGATGCGAACCGGCCCAGGGCAGGAATTCGGCCGACGCCGCCATGTTGGGAAACCACAGCGTCGCGCCGTTGTAATGGGCGATCGCGAGCCGCAGGCCTTTCGGCGCGAACGCAAGCCCGCCGACGGTCGAGGGCACCTCGATCGACTTCTCTTCTTGCTTGCCGCTCTTGACGAAAGCCGTCTTGCCGGCCGACCAGGCGTAGGCGCCGTCCGGATGCAGCGCCACCGCATCGATCCAGCGCCGCTTCGGGTCGGTCGCAAGCAGGGTCACCGCGCCCTTGGCGTCGAGCGACACAACCTTGCCGTCGTCGCCGCCCATCACGAGACGCTTGCCGTCGGAAGCGGTCGAGAGAATGCCGCCGCTGTGCACGGCGACCGTGCTGATCTCGCCCTGGCCATCCACGAACGCGACGTTCTCCTCGCCGCCGACGAAGGCGGCGCGGTCGCCAAGGAAATGGGCCGCGGTCACGCCCATGCCGAGCGCAACCGGCTTGACGCGGTCGGTGACGGAGACGATCGAGGCGGAATCGGGGGCCGGCGTGAACTCTTTCATCACGAGACGATGCAGCTCTCAAAACCCTGGCGAATGAGATCTTGGGGCAATTCGCGGCCGATGAAGACGAGGCGGCTCTCGCGCGGCTCGCCGTCCTTCCACTTCCGCTGGTGGTTGCCCTCCAGCATCATGTGGACGCCCTGAAAGACGTAGCGGTCGTCATCGTCATGGAAAGCGAGGATGCCCTTGGAGCGCAGGATCTTGCCACCCTCCACCTGCACCAGGTTCTGGAGCCAGGGCATGAACATGTTCGGGTCAAGCGGCTTGTCGGTCTTGAGCGAGAGCGACTGCATGTCCTCGTCGTGATAATGCTTCAGGCCGTGGCCGTGATCATGGTGGTGATGGTCATGCCCGTGATGATCATGGTCATGGTCATGGTCATCGGCCTTCAGGAAATCCGGCTCGATGTCGAGGATGCGGTCGAGGTCGAACGCACCGCGATCAAGCACGTCGGCCAAAGCTACCGAGCAGCGCTCGGTGCGATGGAGCTTCGCATAGGGGTTGATGCCGCGGATGCGGGCCTCGACCTCGGCAAGCTCGGGCTTGGTGACGAGATCGGTTTTGTTCAGCACGATGACGTCGGCGAAGGCGATCTGGTTCTTGGCCTCGGGCGCGTCCTTCAGACGGTCGGACAGCCATTTGGCGTCCGCAACCGTCACGACCGCATCGAGCCGCGCGTTCTTCTGCACGTCCTCGTCGACGAAGAAGGTCTGGGCGACCGGGGCCGGATCGGCAAGGCCGGTGGTCTCGACGATGATGGCGTCGAACTTGCCCTTGCGCTTCATCAACCCGTCCAGGATGCGCACGAGGTCGCCGCGCACGGTGCAGCAGATGCAGCCGTTGTTCATCTCGAACACTTCCTCATCGGCGCCGATGATTAGGTCGTTGTCGATACCGATCTCGCCGAATTCGTTGACGATGACCGCGTATTTCTTGCCGTGGTTTTCCGACAGGATGCGGTTCAAAAGCGTGGTTTTGCCGGCACCGAGATAGCCGGTCAGGACGGTCACGGGAATTTTCTGGGAGGTCGCTTCAGACATAACAACTCCGGACTTCGGGCTTTACGCGCGACGCGAGGCGGGGTGGCCCCTGCCCTAGTGGTCAAGCGCGCTGGTCAGGGCCTTTATATTGTGCCTGACCATATCAATGTAAGTGGGTGCAGGCCCCTTTTCGCCGGTCAAACCGTCCGAAATCAGGGTCCCGCCGACTTTTGAGCCGGTCTCTGCCGAGATCCGCCGGATCAGCCGATCGTCACTGATATTTTCCAGGAACACGGCCGGGATTTTTTGGGCCTTGATCTGGCCGATGATGGTGGCGATGTCCCGCGCGCTGGGCTCGGTTTCCGTGGAGACGCCGAGGGGCGCGATGAACTGGACGCCGTATTCAGCGGCGAAATACCCGAAGGCGTCATGGGTCGAAATCACCTTGCGCCGCTCCTGCGGGATTTTGGCCACGGCGTCGCGGACCTCGCTGTCGAGCGTTTCGAGCTTTTCCAGATAGGCCTTGGCCTGGGCGCGGAAGAACTCCGCGTCATCGGGGTCGGCCGCGGCAAGCGCATCGGCGATGCCGGTGACGTAGATTTTGGCATTGGGGACGGACTGCCAGCCATGCGGGTCGGCGGCCGAGCCGAGCTTGAGCGGCGCGATGCCGGCGCTCGCAGTCACGACCTGCGCCTTGGCTCCGGAGGATTGCACGAGGCGCGGCAGCCAGCCCTCGAGGCCGAGCCCGTTGACGATGACCAGTTTCGCGTCCGCGATCCGCTTCGCATCACTTGGCGCCGGCGTGTAGACGTGGACGTCGCTGTCGGCGCCGACCAGCGTCGTCAGATTGATCCGGTCGCCGCCGACATTGCGGACGAAATCGCCGAGGATAGAGAAGCTCGCGACGACGTTGAGCCGCTCCGCGGCGTGCAGCGGCGAGACGATCAGCAAAAGCACACAAAGCAGGATGCGCCGCATCGCTGTCACGCTTCCAGATGCCGGCCGGGAAATAGTTGCCTGACGACGCCGCCGACGCGACCGAACAGGACGGAGACGATGTAGAGCGCGCTCGCCACCAGAATGATCGCAGGGCCCGACGGCACGCGGGTCTGAAACGACAGCACGAGGCCAGCATAGCCGGAGACGGCGGCAGCGACGACCGCGATGCAGATCATCACCGTGAGATCGCGCGACCAGAACCGCGCGATGCCGGCCGGCAGGATCATCAGGCCGACCGCCAGCAGGGTACCGAGCGCCTGAAAGCCATTGACGAGATTGATGACGACGAGCGCGAGGAAGGCGAGATGCGCAGGTCCGCCGGCACGACTGACGGTGCGCAGAAATAGCGGATCGACGCTCTCGATCACCAGCGGCCGGTAGATCACCGCGAGCACCAACAACGTCACTGTGGCGTTGAAGGCGACGACCAGCAGCGTCTGGTCGTCCATCGCGAGGATGTTGCCGAACAGCACGTGCAGCAGGTCGATATTGGTGCCCTTGATCGAGACGATGGTCACGCCCAGCGCCAGCGAGGCCAGATAGAAGGTCGCGAGCGAGGCATCCTCCTTCAGCCCGGTCGAGCGCGCGACGAGGCCTGCGAGGATCGCGACGGCAAATCCCGCAATCAAGCCACCGGCCGTCATCGCGAACAGGTTGAGACCTGACAGCAGGAAGCCGACCGCCGCGCCCGGCAGGATCGCATGCGCCATGGCGTCGCCGACCAGACTCATCCGCCGCAGCATCAGGAACACGCCGATCGGCGCACCCGCAAACGACAGCGCGATGACGGCGGCAAGCGCGCGCCGCATGAACTCGAATTCGGTGAACGGGCCGATCAGCGCGTCATAGATCATCGGATATCAAGCCGCCCGCGAGCGGGCATCATCGGCCGAACAGGCGGCGGCGCTGTCGTCGAAGGCTTCGCACATCCGCATCGCGACGATCAGGTTTTCGGGCGTCAGCACCTCCGCGGTCGGTCCCCACGCCACGGGGCCGCGCGCCAGCACCAGCGTCTCGCTGAAATGGTTACGCACCATCTCCATGTCGTGCAGCGCGGCGAGCACGGTGCGGCCTTCGCCGTGCCAGTGCTTCACCAGCGCCAGCAGATCGACCGTGGTCTTGCTGTCGATGGCGTTGAAGGGCTCGTCCAGCACGATCAGCCGCGCGTCCTGGAGCAGCACGCGCGCGAACAGCACGCGCTGCATCTGGCCACCCGAGAGTGTGCCGATCGGGCGGTTTTCGAAACCGTTGAGGCCAACGGAAGCGATCGCGCGGAGGATCTTTTCGCGCGCGGTCTTGCCGATGCCGCCGAACAGGCCGGTCCCACGCCACAGCCCGGTGCCGACGAAGTCCAGCACCGAGATCGGGAAGCTGCGGTCGATCTCCGCGCTCTGCGGCAGATAGGCGATATCGCGGGAGTCGAGCCCGCCGAGATGGATGCTGCCGTCGAGCGGCTTGAGAATACCGACGATGCCGCGCAGCAGCGTCGACTTGCCGGCGCCGTTCGGGCCGATCACGGCCAGCAGCGCGCCCGGAGCGACCTCACCATTGAGGTGGTGCACGGCCGGATGCCGGTCATAGCCGAGCGTGACATTGTGGAAATGCAGTCCCGCCATCGTCACCTCATCGCCAGCCACACGATGCCCCACAGCACCGCGCAGACGGCAAGCGCGGCCGCGAGGCGGCTGGCCATGGTCATGCGCAGGATCGACCAGTGCGCCGCCTGGGCCGGATGCGGCACTGCTGCGTCATGGACATGGGCGTGTGTATGGTCATGCCCATGGGAAGGGGCATGGTCATGGGCGTGGCTGTGAGGCTGGGTGTGGGACGCGGCGAGAACCATCCGAGAACGTTATATTATAACATTACCCTTGTCCACGCCCCGGCTCAGGGCTTGCCGATCACCATCGCGATGGCGGCGGCCACGAAGGGGAACGGCACTGAAACCGCGCAGCGGAACCAGACGAAACGGGCCGGCATGAATGGGATTTCCCACAAGATCACCCGCTGGAAGGCGAACAGCGCCCAAGCGACGACATAGGCGACCACCTGCGGGACGCCGCCGCCCGACTTCAGCGCCACCGTACCAATGGAGAAACCGATCACCGGGCCGCCGGGCGTCGCGGCCCCGGCAACCACGGCGGTCGCGACCCCGAGCCAGCCGCTATCGGGGCCGAGCCAGCCGCTGATCACCTCCTGCGGGATGATGGCGGCGATGTAGCCGGAGCCGATCACCCCGAGCGCGATCCGCGGCACGATGTTGATGAAGTCCATGGAGCCTTCGCGCAGCGAGGCCTTGAACACCGGAGGCCCGCGGCGGAAGGCGATCAGGCCGACGCCGAAGACCGAGCCCCACAGCAGCATATCGATGAGAAGCGCCGCGCTCATGTCTCGTCGTCCTTCATGGCCGGCTTCGGATAGAGCCGGACATAGACAAAGCGGCCGAGCGCGCCGGCGAGCACCGGCAGCGGCAGCGAGATGATGATGCGCCACAGCGTGAAGTCGGTGCCCATGATCGGGATTTCCCAGGCCACCGCCCGGCCATAGCCGATCAAGGTCCAACTCACGACCATGGCGATGACGGCACCGAAATCGGCGCCGACCGCGAGCAGCGCGCTCGCCACCGGATAGGCGGTGAAGGGACCGCCGGGCAGGATCGCGCCGAAGGCGGTGCCGATCAGAAGGCCCTTCAGGCCGGATTTCGGCCCGAGTGAGCGCGAGACTTTTTCGTGCGGCAGGATTTCCGAGATGAACGCGCCGAGCAGGCAGCCGGCCAGCACGCGCGGCAGGATGCCGCCGAACAGCGAGAGATCGTGGGTGAGAATTTCGAGAACGCCGTCGGTGCCGTCACGCCGCCAGACCAGCGCCGCGCTCACCGCCACCAGCACCGCGATCATGATTGTCGACCAGCCGATCGGCTTGCGCACGCGGCCCGGCCGCGGCTCGGACTCCACGTCGTCGGCGGGCGGCGGGTCTTTCGGGGAAGGTCCTGACAACGGGCTCGTTCGGCTCGAGGGTGATGCCCGTCCTGATTAAGGACGTCGTCCTCGCGATGCAAACAGTACCGGCGGCGGGAGCGTTGCGCCCCCTGCGCAGAGCCATGCGAGGCACAGACGAACTCCGTAAGCATCAAAGGCGGCCGCGCATGCGACCGCCTTTTCAATCCCGTCATTCAGGAGCGGCAAAGCCGAACCCGAACGCGTGAAGCCTCAGGCCTTGTCGAACAGGGACTCGACGTATTCCCAGTTCACGAGGTTTTCGACGAACGCCTTGAGATAATCCGGACGACGGTTGCGATAGTCGATGTAGTAGGAGTGCTCCCAGACGTCCACGCCGAGGATCGGGGTGGCGCCGTGCACCAGCGGATTCTCGCCGTTCGGGGTCTTGGCGATCTCCAGCTTGCCGTTCTTGACCTGGAGCCAGGCCCAGCCCGAGCCGAACTGACCGACGCCCGCCGCCTGGAAGTCCGTCTTGAACTTCTCGAAGCCGCCGAGGTCCTCGTTGATCTTCTTCTCGAGCTTGCCCGGCAGCTTGGTGCCGCCGCCATTAGGCTTCATCCAGCTCCAGAAGTGGATGTGGTTGTAATGCTGGCCGGCATTGTTGAACACTGCGGGGTTCTTGCCGAACGAGCCCTTGACGATCTCCTCAAGGGACTTGTCTTCCCATTCGGTGCCCTTGAGCGCGTTATTGCCGTTGGTGACGTAGGCCTGATGATGCTTGTCGTGGTGGAATTCGAGCGTTTCCTTCGACATGAATTGCCCGAGGGCGTCATAGGCGTAAGGGAGTGGGGGCAGCGTAAAGGTCATGGGTTGTTGTCCGCGACTGATGGGGGAACGAGACTTAACGGTCAACCTTATAGAAGGTTCCTTTGCCGTTAAATACCGCGAATTTGCCAAAACGGGTGATGCAGACGCTTGGCCCGATTGCATAAAATCGTCGCAAGGATCTGGGGCATTTCAACCGGGCCTTAAAATGTCATTGCCTTTGAGGTGCTTATGGCAGAACGAACGCACTGACAGGGCGGAGATGCAAAAGAGAGAGCCATGAGCATCGAGATCGACATTTTGAACGGCGACGCCTCGTGGTCGATCGCGGAGCCGCTGCACAACGCGGTCTGGCCGCGCCACAGCGTCGAGAAGCAGCCCTGGGCTCACGTCAAATGGGCCAATGCCGACCTGCGCGTGCTGATCGAGACGCCCGAGGATGGTCTCGTCTGCCATGTCGGCATCTACTTCCGGACAGTCAGCTGGAACGGGCAGAAGGTTCACGTCGGCGGCATCGGCGGTGTCTGCACCCGCGAGGACCGCCGCGGCCGCGGCTATGCGACCATGGCGATCGACGCCGCGGTGCACACCATGCGCGCCAACGAGGCGGTCCGCTTCGCGCTGCTGTTCTGCGAGCCACATAATTTTGCGTTCTACGAGGCTCGCAAATGGAGGCCCTTCACCGGCGAGGTCTATTGCGAACAGCCGGCGGGACGGATCCGGTTCACCCACATGGCGCCCTACGTCTTCGACATCGTCAGCGCGCCGACGCTGGGCACCATCGACCTATGCGGTCTCCCGTGGTGAGCCCTGCGTGACGGCAGGTTGGTGCCTGCGCCGCACGTCCTATAATATGTCGAACATCATCTAATATTCCGCGCGGTAACACATGACGATCGACGCCTCCGTAGACGCCGTGCCGCCGCGTGCCCCGGTCGCCTCCTCAATCACCAGTCTTTTGACGGCACCGATCCTGCCGACGCTGCTGCAGCTCGCGATTCCCAACATGATCGCGATGGTCGGCAGCACGCTGGTTGCGATCGCCGAGACCTCCTATATCGGCCGGCTCGGCACCATTCCTCTGGCCGCCATCGCGCTGGTGTTTCCGTTCGCGATGCTAACGCAGATGATGAGCGCGGGCGCGATGGGCGGCGGCGTCTCGTCCGCGATCAGCCGCGCGCTCGGCGCGGGAGATCGCGACCGCGCCGCGACGCTGGCGCTGCATGCCGCCATCATCGGTCTCTGCGGCGGGCTGTTCTTTACGGTAATGATGCTCGCCTTCGGCCGCTCGTTCTTCATGCTGCTCGGTGGGCGCGAGCGCGTGCTCGAGGAAGCCAGCGGCTATTCGCAAATGCTGTTCTCAGGCGCGGTCGCGATCTGGCTCGTCAACACGCTGGCCTCGGTGATCCGTGGCACCGGAGACATGCGCCTGCCCTCGATGACCCTGATCGGGGCGAGCGTGCTCCAGATCGCGCTCGGCGGCACGCTCGGGCTCGGCCTGTTCGGCGCGCCACAATTCGGCATGCCCGGCGTTGCCGCCGGCCAGCTGGTCGCGTTCAGCTGCGCCGCGATCTTCTTGCTCTGGTATCTCCTGTCCGGGCGCAGCCGGCTGCCGCTGAAGGTCCGCGCCTTCCATTTCGAGCGCGCAATGTTCTTCGACATTCTCAAGGTCGGGGCGGTGGCTTGTCTGTCGCCGCTCCAGACCGTGTTCACCATTTTGATCTTCACGAGGATTCTCGCCACCTTCGGCACCGAGATGCTCGCCGGCTACGGCATCGGCTCGCGCCTGGAATTTCTGCTGATCCCGATCACCTTCGCCTTCGGCATCGCCTCGGTCCCGATGGTCGGCTTGGCGATCGGCGCGGGGCAGTTGAAACGCGCGCGGCGCGTGGCCTGGACCGCGGCTGCGGCCTCGGGACTCACAGTCGGCCTGATCGGCCTCGTCATCGCGCTCGAGCCGTCGCTGTGGGTCGCGCTGTTCACGAGGGATCCCGGCGTTTCCGCCGCGGCGCACAGCTACTTCCACTGGGCCGGCCCGGCGTTCGTGTTCTTCGGTATCGGCGTGTCGCTGTATTTCTCCTCGCAAGGCGCGGCGCGCGTCGGCGGTCCCGTGCTCGCCTCCACCGCGCGGCTTCTGATCGTCGCGATCGGCGGCGTTGGCCTGATGATGGCGCAGGCGCCGGCCTGGACCCTGTTCGCGCTGATCGGCGGCGCCATGGTCGTGTTCGGGCTTTCGACCGCGGCCTCGGTCGCCTTCGTGCGCTGGGACAAATGAGCGCAGGTGAATAAGCGCAGGCAAGTAAGCGCAGGAATGTGATTCCATCCAGCGTTGCACTATCCCGCCAGGCTGCTATGGAGGCGCTCCACTTCGGGGCTCTCCATGACTTCCAGATTCGCTGCTCTCATCGTCCTCCTGGCTGCGCTACTTGGCGCGACTGCCGCCCGTGCGCAGAGCGCCGACGGGACTTGGCAGACCCAAGCCGGCGACGCCCGCGTCAAGATCAGCAAATGCGGCGGCGGCATCTGCGGCAATGTCGTCTGGCTGCGTGAACCCCACGACACCGCGACCGGCCAGCCCGCCACCGACAACAAGAATCCCAATCCCGCCCTCGCCAGGCGCCCGATGATCGGCTTGCCATTGTTCAACGGCATGCAGCCTTCAGGGCCGAACAAATGGTCCGGCCAGATCTACAATGCCGATGACGGCGGCACCTATGCCAGCAGCGTCAGCGTGACATCAGCGGATTCGCTGCGCGTCGAAGGCTGCGTCGGCGCGCTCTGCGGCGGCGAAACCTGGACGCGCGCGGGGCGTTAGCTCGCTCCCGCGATCATCGCCTTCAGCGCCGTGGCCGCCGAGGCGTAGCCGCCCCGCGCGCCGTCGATGAAATGGACGTGATCGCTGCGCAGCGCCGACGGCGTGAAGCAGGTCATCATCGCGGCGTCCTGCTGATAGAGACCATAGCGCACGATGCCGTCGCGCGCGGCCGCGGCGAGACGATTGCTGAGGGCGCGTTCGAGTTCCGGCGTACAGTCCAGGATCATGCGCAGGCCATCGTCATATTTGCGGAAGTCGGAGTTCTCCACGACTTGACGTGTATAGCGCTTCGGTACAAAGCCGCCGACGTTGAGATCAAAGCGCATGATCAGATAGACGAAGAGCGTGTAGGCCAGCACGCTGGCGCGGCGTGCGAGCAGCGGACCTCCGCGCTTGGTGCGCGCCTCATAGTCAAGCCCCTGCGGCGGCCATGTCAGCGGCGGCCCTTGCGGCGGCACGGGCCGACCGGCATCCGGACTGCGCTCGACTAGCTGGATGACATCCTCGATCACCTTGCGGAAGGCTCGCGGATCGGCGCCCTGGGTCGGCATCACCAGCACCGACAAAATCAGCCCGCGCGCAGCCGGAATCACCTCGAACCGGCAGGACAGGCCGGAGAGATCGGGCTGCGTGCCCGCGGGCGCTTCGGGTATGGCAAAGTCGCCGCGCTTCATCGCGGCGTCGGCCCAGGCAAGCCCGCCGCCCGAAAACATCGCATAGGACAAATTGGCCGACGGACCGAAGCGCGCGACGCGCACGTCGAGGCCCTGCGCTCGGATGGCACTCACCGGCACCAGCGCGACGCGCATCCCCAAATCGAGATCTTCCCGCACCCAGGTTGCGGTCGCAGCCAGAGCCCCGCGGGCCGGCTCGAGATCGCGAGGCGCGACCGCGAAGCTCGCGCCGTCGCCGCCGAACACGAACGGGAATTCGCGTCCCTCCAATGCGTTTGTCACCGCTGCGATCACGGCGGCGCCGGCCATGTTCACCGCCTTGTAGCGCTGCGCCGCGATCGCCTTGGTGGAATCCACGATGTCAGCAACGCCGACACTCCAGTCGTCCGGCAGCGGCGAATACAATGCGGGGTCCATCAGGCTGGTGAAGCCGCGAAAGACGGGAATGCTGCCGTAGAAGGAAGCGGCTGACATTGCGGTTGCCGGTCAAGTTTCGAATGAGGGAAGATACGCGGCGGGATCGCTTCGGGTTCGCCGGCCGGCTCGCCCGAAGGTCGCACCATCATTGGCCGAAACGACCTCAACGACAAGGTGCCGGTTCATTTCAGCACAAGACAATCGCGCCATCGGCTGACGCAGCGCCAGCCCGACGCCAGAGTTCTTCCGATGGACGATCCCCGCTAGTGCAGCTTCTCGTCCTCATGCTTGCGCAAGGCTTCGAGCGATGCGTCGTGGCAGCCGACCAGACGCACGAACTGCTGCGGATACATTTCATAGCCGTGACTGCCGGAATTCTGCTGCGTCATCGGCGGGCAATGAACATCGTCCGGCTTGGCGCGAGATGGCTCGGTCCGGTCGGGATTTGAAGCGGTCATGTTTGGCGTGGTCATGGACTGCTCCTGTCAATTGGGGCAGATCGATTGACATAACCCAATCGATTTCGGGGGCATCTTACGACCAAATCCGGCTTGATGTCATTGCGCCGGATCAACGCAATTATGGCGACCGGGTTCCGCTTACGCCGTATTCCCCGCGTCGATCGTAAACACGGTGCCGGTGACGTTGCGGCCGCCCTCACCGAGCAGATATTCCACCATGCGCGCGACGTCATCCATCTCCGGCAAGCGACGCAGCGCGCTGCGGCCGGCGATGCGCTTGCGCCCTTCGTCGGAAAGATTGTGCGTGAGCTCGGTATCGATGAAACCGGGCGCGATCGCGTTCACGGTGATGCCGAGCTTGCCAACCTCGCGCGCGAGCGAGCGGGTGAAGCCGGTCGCGGCGGCCTTGGTCGCACCATAGACCGAGAGACCGTTATAGCCTGTCGTCGCAATGATCGAGGAGATGTTGATGATGCGGCCCACACCATCGGCCATCATCTGCCGCGCGACATATTTGGTGAGGATGATCGGCGACAGCACGTTGAGCTGCACCAGCGCCTCGATCTCGGAATTGTGCATGGTCGCGAGCAGGCCTTCGGTGCCGAGGCCGGCATTGTTGACGAGGCCGTAGACCGGGCCGAATTCGTCGCGCACGAGCTTTGCATAGGCCGGGATCGCGTCGATTACGGCGAGGTCGCAGGCACGGAAATGCAGGCGCCCCTCCGACCCGGCGATCGCGGCCTTGAGCTCGTCGCTCTCGCGCCGCGCCGCCGCGATCACGTTGTAGCCGGCATCAACAAGCCGCTTGCCGATCGCAAGGCCGATACCGCGGCTACCGCCGGTGACGAGAACATTATGCATCGGTGCGCGCCAGTTTGCCGGCCGGGGTGACGTCGAGCGCCTCGACGAAGCGGATCACCGCCGGCACCTTGTGGGACGCGAGCTGCGCGCGGCACAGATTCAGGATCTGGTCGCGGATCTCTTTGGCGCGCGCCGGATCGGTGCCGTCGGCGAGGATCAAATCGGCGACGACGATGCCGCCGGTAATCGGGCTCTTGCGCGACTTCGCCCGCGACATACGCACGTCGGGATGTCGGTTGATCACCGCCTCGATCTCTTCAGGGTGAACCTTCAGCCCACCGATATTGATGATGCCGCCGCGGCGGCCGACGAAATAGTACCGGTCGCCGCGCAATTCGACGATATCGCCGCTGTCGACAAATCCGTCGTCATCGGTGAGCGCAGCCGCATTGCGGCCGATATAGGCGTGCGCCGTGCGCGTCGAGCGGATGCGGAGCGAGCCGTCGACGACCTTCATCTCGACACCGTTGCGGCTGCCGAGATAGTCGGCCGGGAAGCCTTCCAGCCCGTCATTGACGGCGAAGCCGACGCCGGCCTCGGTCGAGGCATAGGCATGGCCGACGGATGAATTCGGGAACGCCGCCTTCAGGCCGTCCAGCACCGCCTGGTCGGCGATCTCGCCAGAGAGGCGGACGTAGCGCGGCGCAAACTGAGCGGCCGAGCCGCTCATCAACAGCTTGCGCCAGTGCGAGGGCGTGCCTGAGATATGGGAGACGCCGCGCGCCTTCAGCCGCGTGACGTGATCGCTGAGCACCTCATGCGGATCGGACAGCACCAACGAGCCGCCGGAGAGAACGGCGCGGAGGAAGATTTGCAGGCCGCCATAGCGGCGGATGTCGTAGAACGTTGCCCACACTGGCGCGGGCCCCTTCGCGGGGCCTTCGGCGATGATCGCCCCGGTGAGTGCCTCCAACGTATGGCCAACGATCTTGGGCACGCCCGACGTGCCCGACGTGAGCATCAGCCATTCCGTGGCGCGTTCGGTCCTGGCCGGGGCGGCGACCTGAAGCGGCAATTGCGCGGTGACGACCAGCGGCACGCCGGTATCGGCCCAGCGATCCGGCTCGTCGGTGACGACGGCATCGATCCCGGCATCCGCGATCAGCGCATCGAGATGCGCCGGGTTGAGATCGGGCGGGCACAGCAGCATGCGACGGGCGATACTGTCGAGCTCGATCATGGCAAGGCCCGACCGGAGCTGATCGGACAATTTCAGCAGCACTGCGCGGCCGGACAATTCGCGCAGGCGGCCACCCAGGACCGTGTGCGACAAAATATCCGTCAGCGACACGACATCGTGCGCGTCCGACAGCGTGCGGCCCGTCAGCTCCGCGCCAAGATGGTCGCGGAGCGCAAAGATCTCACGCGGGGACATTTTCGTAGGCCCGCACAAAATCGCCCACGGTGGCGGGGAACGCTGCGTCCTCGGAGATGGTGAAGGGGTCGACGCCGGTCTCGTCCTCGAGGCGCGCCACCAGGATGGCGAAGGCGAGCGAGTCGAAGCCCGTCTCGTGCAGGGACAGATCGTCCGAGAGCGCGGGAAGCGTGACGTGCTGCTCCTTGGCGATCTGCTGGATCGCTTCAATGACTTTAGACCGTACCGACATGGCTGGCTCGCTTCTGTTGTCGTTCGTATTGCGGCGGCTCTTGATGACCGCCTCCCATGCCCGTTTGTTTACCCGACAGAAGTAAATGGCTTCTTGGACAATTCGGATAAAATTGGACCTATCTGGCGGATTCTCACGCGGTTAAAGCCGGATCGTACCCTCGTTGATTTGCGTATAGGTCTTCGCATCCAGCGCAACGTAGGCGCCGGTCTTCGGGTCCAGCATGAACAGGGGATCGGAGATCGCCCCCGGATCAAATCCCTCGCGCGCGAGCTCGCCCTTCTTCTGCTTGAACGTCTCGGTCGCATCGAGCTCGCGCGAGATGCGCATGAAGACGGGGCATGCGTAAGCCGGCAGACGCTGCGCCAGATGTACGGGCAGCGCCGCGACGTCAAAGCCCTCGTTTACCACGATCGCGCTCATGCCGGCGCGGCCATCCGTGCCGGGGATGCCGACGCCGTAAGTGGTGGCGTCGATCACGCCGGTGAAATCGCGCACGGCGTCGTTGACCTCCGAGGTCGCCACGTTCTCGCCTTTCCAGCGAAAGGTATCGCCGATGCGATCGACGAAGTGGAAGAAGCCCTTGTCGTCGAGCCGCATCAAATCGCCGGTGCGGAACCAGGCATCGCCCTTGGCAAAGACATCGCGCAGGATCTTCTTCTCGGTCTCGCTCGCCTCGGTGTAGCCCTCGAAGCGACCGCCGCCCGCATCCGCCGTGCCGATGCGGCCGATGGCTTCGCCGGCCTCGCCGCGCGCGCAGGGGATACAAAAGCCTTCTGCATTGCGCAGCGGCACGCCGCTATCGGGACCGAGCTTGACGAGGCTGGCAGGGAAACGATGCGCGAGCAGCGGCGGGATGCGGCCGATCGCGCCGAGCTGACCCTCGACGTTGAACAGCGAGAAATTGCCTTCGGTCGCCGCGTAGAATTCGAGGATGCGGGGGATTGCAAAACGGGCCTGGAAATCTTCCCAGATGTCGCCGCGCAGGCCGTTGCCACAGACAAGACGAAGGCGATGCCGGTTCTCGTATTCGGACGGCGGCGCCTTCAGAAGATAGCGGCAGAGCTCGCCGATATATTGGAATAGCGTGCAATCGTGACGCACGATCTCGGGCCAGAAATTCGATGCCGAGAATTTTTCCGCGACTACCACCGAGCCGCCGGCGGCCAGCATGCTGCATGGTGCAACGATGCCGCCGACCGAGTGGAACAGCGGCAGGCAGTCGTAAAGCCGATCCTGAGGCGTTGCGCCGGTGAGGCCAGCAAACCAAAAGCCCCAGTTCAGGATGCGGCGGTGGCTGATGCTGGCCGCTTTCGGCAGGCCGGTGGTCCCGGACGTGTAAATCAGCAGGGCCCGATCGTTGATGGTGACGTCGCCACGCTCGTCCGGAGAAAGCGGGCCGTCATTGAGCGCGGCAAGTGCGACGTCGATCGCGCGTCCACCGCGGGCATCACCATGGGTCCAGACCTTTGCTTCCGTCTGCAGGTGCGGCGACGCGCTGTCCAGCGCCTTCGTGAGCTCGTGCGCGACGATAATTTGAGCGGGCTTTGCGACATCAATGCAATGCGCGAGCGACTGGCCGACGAGCTTGGTGTTGATCAGCGCGACCACGCCGCCGACGCGACTGATCCCGAGCCAGGCCGCGACATAGTCGATGCCGTTCGGCATGATCAACGCGACAGTCTCGCCCTTGGCCACACCGGCCGAGCGGGCCCACCGCGCATAACGATTGATGCGTTTCGAGAGCCCCTCATAGTCGAGGCTTGCGTCATCGGCGACCAATGCGACGCGATCGGGCTGGCGCTGCGCCCAATCGTCGACGATGTCGGCGAATAGCCGGCCCGGCAGCGTCTCGATCCGCGCGGTGAGCTCGATGGCCTTCAGCCAGATCTTTGAAGCCGAAGGTGCGCGCGCGGCTTTCGGTTGCTCGATGACGCCAATGGTCATGCCGTTCATTCTTTCGGAACGTGTCTGCTGTTTCCCTAAACTTAGCGCGCATGCCCTGCCCAGATGTTAAGAGACAAGGTAAAACCCGGTTAGTGCGCGATTAACTCTGGTCATCCTTTACCAAGCCCGTGGGATCGGCGTGCGCGGCTGCGCAATTCTTGCGATAGCAAAGCCAGTTGCCTTGGGACGCGCCGCGCGTGTCCCCTTCTCCTGCTTGCGGGGCGCAGGTGAACTGAAGAGCGTCATGATTACCAAGCGACATTTCCTTCATGCTTGTCGGGGATCAGGAAGGAGTAGCGACCTGTATCAGGGCGCGCGAGGCTAGGCGGCCCCGGGTAAACGGTCTAAGCTTTTCTACCCTGCATTGTCCGGGTTGCAAAAGGGAGACGACCGTGGCTCTCGACTCGTCAGAGTTTCCTGTCCAGGCCGCGCCGTTCGAGCAGCCGCTGACCAATTTTGCCAGCCGCCTGAAGGACGGACAGGTTAAGGTGGTCGCGATCGGCTCGTCGACCACGGCGGGCGAAGGAGGCATCGCGCCCTATCCGCAGCGGCTGCTGGCGGACCTGCGGATAAAATTTCCAAATGTCGCAATCGAGGTGATCAACCGGGGCGTCGGCGGCGAAGAGGCCCGTCTGGAGCTGAAGCGGTTCGACCATGACGTCTTCGATCTGAACCCCGATCTCGTCGTCTGGCAGGTCGGCACCAATTCAGTGTGGCAACAGAATCCCCCATCGTTCAAGGACACCACGCAGGCCATCCGTGACGGTGTTGACCGGCTGCTCGGCGCCAAACGGATCGACGTGATCCTGATGGACCTGCAATATGTGCCGGCGCTGCTGACACCGGCCAAGGCCGACAAGACGAACGCGATGGTCGGGGCGATCAGCGAGATCGCCCATGCAACGAGGGTCAACGTCTTTCGTCGCTTCGCGCTGATGAAGGCCTGGCACGATGTTGCAAAAATTTCGTTCGACCGCATGGTCGACCCCGGCGATGGCGACAGGCTGCACGCAAGCGACTGGACCACAGACAAGATGACCTGGGAATTGACCAACGCGATCGCCGTCGCGGCCGACAAGGCGCCGCCCTCCGGAGACGCACACTGCACGTAGTTCTTCATGCTCCGTCGGATCGACGACCGAACGAGCGGCGAGTGCTAGCCGCCTCGCTGATGGCGCAAGCGCTGCGGCGGTGCGTTGAACGGATAATACGGATTGAGATCGCAGCTCGCGGAGCGGCCCGAAGCGGTGGCGCGGCACTGCGGCAGCGAGGTGAAGGAGCAATCGTACCACTCCCCGCCACCGCCATTCGCGCCCGAATAGACATGCATGCAGATGGGATAGCGTGGGTCGAATGTTTGCGCATGCGACGGCGCGGCTGCAAGCAATGCACCGACGATCGCGATCAGGCCGAATGAGCAACGCATGAAAAATGTCCCGGACATCGCAATGGCCAATCGTTAGTGCACCTTCTTGTGACGCCGGCGCGGCGCCGGCGGCGGTTCGTCGAAGGCGTAATAGGGGTTGACGTCGCAGCTCGCCGAGCGGCCCGACGCCGTGGCGCGGCACTGCGGCAGCGAGGTGAAGGAGCAGTCGAAATAGTCGCCGCCGCCCCCGCCGAAGCCGCCGGGCGTGTAGACGTGCATGCACACCGGGTACCGCGGATCATAGGTCTGGGCGCCGGCATCTGCCGCAACGAACAGCGTGACAATCGCGGTGAGGGTCAGGATCGGCAGGCGCATCGGACAGTTCCTCGAATCGGTGGCAACGGCACGCGTTATGCCATTTCGATATGGCACAACCGCACGGAAGAAGCGATTGTTCCTATTCCATAGCTCTCCCGCTTGTGACACGCGGCGAAACGGATGAGGGACAGCGCCGCAAGGATGCGAAAGCGGAAAGTCCCCCTTTTCCGGCCTGCGCGGAACGCATAACTCGCTGCAGCTCTCCTTCGACAAAGGTCGCAAGCATCCGGCGCAGGAATTCGTTCGCTGGCCGGAGCGAACGGACTAGTCTTTCGATCACAACGCCGGCCCCGGACCGACGACGTTCCAGGGCAATCAACAAACAAATGGGCTGAAGGAAACGCGCTTTCGCTCTCGGGCGCGGCTCCGCCGTGCGCGGGGAGAAGATGCGCTGGCCAGGCTGGTGGTGTCAGGGCATGCAAGAGAGCTTCTCGTCTCCGTTCATCCGCTATCCGATCGGCACCTCACTGCTGATGGCGGGCATCCTGTTCGTGGGCCTCGTGGCCTATCCTCTGCTGCCGGTTGCCCCGCTGCCCCAGGTCGACTTTCCGACCATTCAGCTCTCGGCTTCGCTTCCCGGCGGCAGCCCCGAGACCATGGCCTCTTCCGTGGCGCAGCCGCTCGAGCGCCAGCTCGCGCAGATCCCCGGCATCACGCAGATGACGTCGACCAGCTCGCTGGGTTCGGCGTCGATCACCATCCAGTTCGACCTCAACCGCAGGATCGACGCCGCCGCCAGTGACGTGCAAGCCGCGATCAATGCGGCGAGCGGCCAACTGCCGAAGAACCTGCCCTCGCCTCCTACCTATCGCAAAGTCAACCCGGCGGATTCGCCGGTCATGATCCTGTCCGCGACGTCGGATACACTGCCGCTGACCGTCGTCAGCGACCGCACCGACGCGCAGCTCGCGCAGCAGATCAGCCAGCTATCCGGCGTCGCGCAAGTGTTCGTCGGCGGGCAGCAGAAGCCCTCGGTCCGCATACAGATCGATCCGGCCAAGCTCGTCGCCAAGGGCCTGTCGCTGGAGGACGTGCGCGCCCAGATCGCGGCTGCGACCACCGACAGCCCGAAGGGCAGCATCGACGGCGCCAGGCGTGCCTACACGATCTACGCCAACGACCAGCTCACCCAGGCCCAGCACTGGCAGGACGTCATCGTCGCCTATCGCAACGGCGCGCCGTTGCGAATCCGCGACATCGGCGAGGCAGTGGCAGGGCCGGAGGACATGAAGACGGCGGCCTGGGCCGACGGCAAGCGCGGCGTGTTCCTCGTCATCTTCAAGCAGCCCGGCGCCAACGTCATCGAGACCGTCGATCGGATCAAGGCGCAACTGCCGCGGCTGATCGCGGCGATCCCGCCCGCGATCTCAATCAAGATCATCAGCGACCGCACCATCACCATCCGCGCCGCCGTCGAGGACGTGCAGATCACGCTCATGACCACGATCGCGCTCGTGGTGATGGTGATCTTCATCTTCCTCCGCAGCTTCTGGGCCACGATCATCCCGAGCATCACCGTGCCGCTGGCGCTACTGGGAGCCTGCTCGCTGATGTGGGCCTTCGGCTATTCGCTGGACAACCTCTCCTTGATGGCGCTGACGATCGCGGTCGGCTTCGTGGTGGACGACGCCATCGTGATGCTGGAGAACATCACCCGTTACGTCGAGCAGGGCGAGAGGCCGCTTGCTGCGGCGTACAAGGGTGCGGCCGAAATCGGCTTTACCATCGTCTCGATCAGCATCTCGCTGATCGCGGTGCTGATCCCGTTGCTGCTGATGGGCGGTATCATCGGCCGGCTATTCCGCGAATTCGCGGTCACGCTGGCGATGGCGATCCTCGTCTCTCTCGTGGTGTCGCTGACCCTGACGCCAATGATGGCCTCGCGCTTCCTGCGTGCCAATCACGAGGCCCGGCACGGCCGCTTCTATCAGTGGAGCGAACGAATGTTCGAAAGCGTGCTCGGCGCCTACGAACGCGGGCTCGATGTCGCGCTACGCCACAGTTTCGTGACCCTTTGCATCTTCTTCGCGACCGTAGCGCTCTCGGTCTACCTCTTCGTCCTGATCCCGAAGGGGTTCTTCCCGCAACAGGACAACGGCTTCCTCACAGCCGTGTCCGAGATGCCCCAGGACATCTCCTTTGCCGAGATGAAACGGCGCCAGGTGGAGCTCAACACTATCGTGCAGGCCGACCCCGCCGTCGATTCGATCGCGATGTTCATCGGCGGCGGCGGTACGGCACTGAACTCGGGGCGCATGTACATCACCTTGAAACCGCGGGAGGAGCGCGACGCCGGCGCACAGCAGATCATCGCGCGGCTGCGGCCCAAGATCGCCAAGGTCGAGGGCGCCAAGCTCTATATGCAGGCCTCGCAGGACGTTCGTCTCGGCGGCCGCGCCAGCCGCACCCAGTTCGAATTCACGCTCCAGGACGCCAACCTCGCCGAACTGAACGAATGGGCGCCGAAAATCCTCGCCGCGATGAAGACACTGCCGCAACTGCGTGACGTCGCGACCGACCAGCAAACCGAAGGCACGACGGTTCAACTCAGGATCAATCGCGACACCGCCGCACGCTACGGCATCCAGCCGCAGCTGATCGATGATACCCTCTATGACGCGTTCGGCCAGCGTCAGGTGGCGCAATACTTCACCCAGACCAACAGCTATCACATCGTCCTGGAGATCACGCCGGATCTACAAGGCCAGCTCGGTACGCTCGACAAGCTCTATCTCAAATCGCCGCTTACCGGCGACGAGGTGCCGCTCTCGGTGTTCTGCAACTGGACCAATGTGCCCGTGCGCCCGCTCGCGATCTCGCATCAAGGCCAATTCCCCTCGGTGACGATCAGCTTCAATCTCGCCGAGGGCGTTGCGCTGGGAGAGGCGACCGACGCGGTGCTGCATGCGGTCGGCGAGATGCGGGCGCCGCCGGCGCTGGCAACGAGCTTTCAGGGCACCGCGCAGGCGTTCCAGCAATCGCTCAGCACCGTGCCGTTGCTGATCCTCGCCGCACTGGTCGTGGTCTATTTGATCCTGGGCGTGCTCTACGAGAGCTACATCCACCCTCTGACCATCCTGTCCACGTTGCCCTCGGCCGGCGTCGGCGCCGTCGCGATCCTGATGATCTTCGGCTTCGACTTCAGCCTGATTGCCCTGATCGGAGTCATTCTCCTGATCGGCATCGTCAAGAAGAACGGCATCATGATGGTGGATTTCGCCATCGCGGCCGAACGGGAGCAGCATCTCACCCCGGAGCAATCGATCCGCCAGGCGGCGCTGCTGCGTTTTCGCCCGATCATGATGACGACGATGGCTGCCCTGCTCGGTGGCGTGCCGCTGATGCTCGGAAGCGGCACCGGTTCCGAAATCCGCCAACCGCTCGGTTATGCGATGGTCGGCGGCCTTCTCGTGAGCCAGGCGCTGACGCTGTTCACGACCCCGGTCGTCTACCTCTATCTCGACCGCTTCTCCGACCTGCTCTCGCGCTGGATGGAGAAGAAGCCGCAGGCCGCCGCCGCGCGCGACGAGCAGAAGGATCACGCGGCGGAATGAGCGCAGCGGAGCATATGGCCCGTGGCTGCTATCCGCCGAGCCCCTGCAACACCAGCCGGTTCAACCTCGCCGCAAACGCCGCAGGGTCTTCCGGCAGTTCGCCATCCAGGATCTGCGCCTGTTCGAGCAGGAGCAGGCTAAGGTCATCGACCACCTTCGAGCCGGCTTGAGCCTTGGTGATCGCCGTGACCAGCGCATGGCGCAGATTGATCTCGAGGATCGGCTTGGTGCGCATGCCGCGGTTCTGCTGCGCCAGGATGCGCTCGAGTTCGCGGCTCGGGCCCTGGCTGTCGGCGACGAGGCAGGAGGCGGAGCTGGTGAGGCGCGTCGAGGCCTTGACGTCGCTGACGCGCTCGCCCAGCGCGGCCTTGATCACGGCGATGGTGGCAGCCTCGTCGGCGGCCGGCTCGTTCTTCTTCGCCTCGTCCGCCTCGTCGACGCGCGGAATCAGGTCGAGGTTGAGGTCGCCCTGGCTCAGCGACTTCAGCGGTTTGCCCTCGAACTCCGATGGCATCGAGGTCCAGAAGGCGTCGACCGGATCGGAAAGCAGCAGCACTTCGATGCCGCGCGCTGTCGCCGCCTCGAGCCGGGGGCTCGACTTCAGCCGCTCGATGCTGTCGCCGACGAGATAATAGATCTCGGTCTGGTTCGGCTTGAAATCGGCGATGACGTCCTTGAGCGAGCGCTTTTCGCCCGAAGTCGTGGTGAAACGCGACAGCGCGAGCAGCTTTTCACGGCGCTCGAAATCCTCGTAGATACCTTCCTTCAGCACCGCGCCGAAGGCCTCCCAGATCTTCGCAAAGTTCTCCGGGTCCTTGTCGGCAAGGCTTTCGAGTTCGTTTACCACGCGCGTCGCCACCGCTTTACGGATCTGCACGAGCTGCGGATTGTTCTGCAGCATCTCGCGCGAGATGTTCAGCGGAAGATCCTCGCTGTCGACGACGCCGCGGATGAAGCGCAGATAGCCCGGCAACAGATCGGCGTCATCCGTGATGAAGACGCGGCGGACGTAGAGCTTGACGCGACCTTTACGCGAGGGCTCGAACAGGTCGAACGGTTTCGTCGACGGCGCGAACAGCAGCACGGCGTAGGAATAGCGGCCTTCGGCGCGGTAGTGCAGCGTCATCGCGGGATCGTCGAAGGCGGATGCGATCTGCTGATACGCCTTCTTGTAATCCTCGGCTGTCAGCTCGGACTTGGAGCGCTGCCACAGCGCGCTCGCCGAATTGATCTGGCGCGGCTCGCCCTCTTCCGGCGCCAGCTCGATCGGGAACAGGATGTTGTCGGAATAGGCGCCGACGATGCGCTCGATCTCGTAAGTCTCGAGATACTTCTTCGCGTCGTCTTTGAGGTGCAGGACGATCTCGGTGCCGCGTGCCAAGCGCACCGCTTCCTCATCGCTTGCGCGCGCAATCTCGAAGCCGGAGCCGCCGGAGGACGTCCAGGTCCACACGTCGCTCTCGCCGGCGCGGCGGCTGACCACGACGATCTTGTCGGCGACCATGAAGGCGGAATAGAAGCCGACGCCGAACTGACCGATCAGGCCGAGGCCGTCCTTGGCTTCCTTCAGCTTCGAGACGAACGCCTTGGTGCCGGAGCGGGCGATGGTGCCGAGATGGTCGATCAGCTCCTGGCGCTCCATGCCGATGCCATTGTCGGCGATCGTCAACGTCCCCGCGGTCTTGTTCGGAATGATACGAATCTTGAGAACGTCGCCCTCGCCCAGCAGCGCCGGACCGGCGATGGCTTCATAGCGCAGCTTGTCACAGGCGTCCGATGCGTTGGAGACGAGCTCGCGCAGGAAGATGTCGGTCTCGGAATAGACGGAGTGCACCATCAGGTGCAAAAGCTCGGAAACCTCGGCCTGGAAGGGCTGCGTATGCACAGCCGTGTCTGACGTCGTCATGCGTTCACCCGGTCAATCGAAGGGGAAGAGACCCGGGATATAACGCGATGGGGTAGTGGATCAAGTGGACGTGAACAATCGCCCTCCCCGCGGAGGGCGACTTATCCCGGTCCATGCCGATCAGGTCACACAGCGGCCGGGCTGGAGCAGCTTTGCGACCTCGGTCAGGGAGCTGACCATCGGCTCGCAGGCAATCGTCGGCTTTTTGCGGCTCTGCTTCTGGTTCGGGAGCAGCACCGGCGGCTTGGCATTGCCGGTCTCGATCACCGCGGGGATGCGCAGCAGCACCGACGTGTCAGCCAGGTCGTTCAGCCGCATCGACACAGTGCGGGTCGGGACCCCCGCCTGCTTGATATCGGGCAGCCGGTCGGCTTTGCTGGAACGATTGACGTTATGGCCCGGCTTGTCTGCAACAGCCTGCCAGCGGTCGGCCAGATCATGGCCGGAGGCCAGCTGCACTGCGCCCACCTGGACGGCGCCGAGCGTTGCGGCAATCGCGACGGCGCCCAAAAATACCTTTTGAATCTGTGACATATCTATCGGTCCCTCGCCCCATGGCGATGCGGGAACAACGGAGCAGAGGACCGGGAGTTCTCAATCGTTAAGATCACTTAACCGTGTGCAGGACCCTGGCAAAAAATTTCGCAACCGCCTGGAACGACTCCGGCGGCGGGGAGTCGTTTCAACAGCCGGCTATTCCCCCCTGCCCCATAAGCCGGCGACGTAGGGCGCGACTGTGGTGATGCCAGTCGCGCCTTACTTTTGTCTGGGCTTCACTTCTGTCTGGGCTTCACTTCGCCTTTTCCGCCAGCCACGCCCGCCCTTCGCCATAGAGCTTCTCGACCTCAGGCCCAGTCAGGCCGGGCATGTCGCGCTTGACCTTGTAGCCGATCAGCTCCTGCATGTAGGCGAGATGGCGGTAGCCTTCGGGCAGCGCGGCGAGGGCTTTCTGGTCGAGCTGAAGTGTCGCGGCGGGATCGACCGGATCGATCCGGTCCTTCTCGTAGATCGGCTGGCGGCGGACGATGCCCCATTTCCCCTGTCGCTTCTCCAGGAAATCGTAGAAGCGTCCGGTGCAGACGACGTCGCAGGGCACGTCGTGCACCGGCGCGCGCTGCGAGATGGTCATCTTGGTCTGTGCGATGGCGCGCGCACCCTCGAGGTCGATGCTGGTGCCGCCGAGGAAATGCAGGATGCGCACGCCCTTGGCAAACCCCTCCTGACTAACCCGCATGAAATCCCGCGCCGGCCCCTGAAACCAGGTGGCGGACATCCAGCCCTCTTGGTGCCAGACGGTGGCAAAACGCTCCCAGTCGCCGGCATCGCGCCACACCGCCCAATTCTCGACGAGGTCACGGATGGCGAGGCGGTCGAGGAGTTCTTGGTCCATGAACACGTCTCCGATGGCACTGCGGCTGCAACGGCCGCTGCACGAGGTATGAGCGGCGAAATTCGACGGCCGTCAAGCGCGGCAGCCGGTCAACAAAAATCCGGCGCACCTTGCGGCACGCCGGATCAGATGTCGTCAAATGCCGGGCGCAGGCGCCTTCCTTACGCCGCCGGTACTTTCGGCGCGCGGTTGCGCGAGTTGCGCTGGAAGAACAGGGCCTGGCTCGCCACCGCCGACACCATCGCCGGCTGGAACGGTTTTGAGATCAGGAACGCCGGCTCGGGACGTTCGCCGGTGAGGAAGCGTTCCGGGTACGCGGTGATGAACACCACCGGCACCTCGAAGGTGCGGAGCAGCTCGTTGACGGCGTCGAGGCCCGACGAGCCGTCGGCGAGCTGGATGTCGGCGAGGATCAGGCCGGGCCGCTTGTTCTTGGCCAGCGCGACCGCATCGGCGTGGGTGCGGGCGACGCCGACGACATTGTGGCCGAGATTCTTCACCAGGCTCTCGAGGTCCATGGCGATGAAGGTCTCGTCCTCGATGATCAGCACGTCGGTGGCGATCTCGACGGCCATCTCACGCCCGGCGGCATCCGCAAGCCGGCGCGTCTCGCTGACGTCGGTGCCGAGAATGTAGCCGACTTCCTCTTCCGAGAATCCCTCAAGCGAGAGCAGCAAAAAGGCCTGCCGCGGCAGCGGCGTGATGTTCGACAGCCGTCGCTCCGGCGGCATCGGCAGGTTCGTCACCTCGGAATCGTCGTTGACGGAAACGGAATTCCAGATCTGGGTGAACAGCCGGAACAGGCCGGCGCGGGGCCCGTGGCTCTCGTCGAGCACCGACGGATCTCCCAGCATGGCTTCCAACATGGCTGCGACATAGGCGTCACCGGATGACTGGCTGCCCGTCAGGGCGCGCGCGTATCGGCGCAGCAAAGGCAAGTGTTCAGCAACAAGCTGTGAACGGGACATCCCCACTCCATTCATCTTCGGGCCGACCTTGACGTGCAGACGTTACGCGGGGGGCCCGGGTTCCCCTGCTGGGCTGATTACGCTTCAGACCGAGAAAAGTTCCGCATCGGGGCGGAACTTTTTCTCGCAGCTCGAATTGAGCCTATCCAGGGAACGGCTCCCGGTTGAGAGAACTTCTCGATTTTACAGTCACTTAACTCGGGGAAACGTGGAACAGGTCATGAAAGATCTCAAGTCTCAAGCAAGCAAAAGCACGACCCCCGGCAAAGGAGGGCTCACTCCGGAAATCCAATCCCGGATCGGCCATCAGCTGCGCGCCATGTACGACGACGTGGTGCGGCAGGGCGTTCCGGACCGGTTCGCGGAACTCATCAAGAAGCTTGATGCGCCAGGAGCGACACCCCAAGTAGAAAATGGTGGCGGATCCAACGACAACAATGGGAGGGATTGATGCCTCTCACCGACTCCCTGCGTAACGACATTCTGGCGGCCGTGCCCAGCCTGCGCGCGTTCGCCATCTCGCTCAGCGGCAATGCGGACCGCGCGGACGATCTGGTTCAGGAGACGCTGTTGCGCGCGCTTGCCAACATCGACTCGTTCCAGCCCGGCTCCAACCTGCCGGCGTGGCTGTTCACGATCCTGCGCAACCTGTTCCGCTCCGACTATCGCAAGCGGCGGCGGGAAGTCGAGGATGCCGAAGGCAACTATGCCAAGACGCTGAAGACACAGCCCTCGCAGAACGCCCATCTCGAGTTCGAGGAATTCCGCACGGCGCTCGATAAGCTTCCGCAGGACCAGCGTGAAGCGCTGATCCTGGTCGGTGCCTCCGGCTTCTCCTACGAGGATGCGGCTTCGATCTGCGGCTGCGCAGTCGGCACGATCAAGAGCCGCGTCAACCGCGCGCGCTCGAAGCTCGCGGCACTGCTCTATGTCGACGGTGCCGAGGATTTCGGGCCCGACGAGACCATCCGCGCTGTGATCGGCGGCAGCGGCGGATAGCGGCGGGCGTCAATCGGACTTAAACAAGACGAAGGCGGCCGCTTCCGCGGCCGTCTTCGCGCGTCTGAAAACCTGATGCGGGCTTATGGATGGCGGGTAGCGTGGCGGCGATCACTCGTCCACGAAGGTCACGGTCTCGGCCACGCTCGCACGCGAGGTGCGGTAGCTGTTGACCTTGTGGGCGTTGTCGGCATAGCCGAACGAGATGCCGCAGACGATGCGGCGGTCATCAGGCAGATTGAAATGGCGGCGGATCAGGCCGGAGTGGCGCGCCAGCGCCGCCTGCGGAATCGTGCCGACCCCGAGCGCCTGCGCGGCCAGCATGAAGTTCGAGACATAAGCGCCGCAATCGATCGCACCGTAGATGCCGAGCGGCTCGTTGGTGTGGATGATGGCCACATGCGGCGCGCCGAAGAAATTGTAGTTCTCCAGCGCCTGCTTCGCATAGGCCGTCTTGTCGCCCCTGACGATGCCGAGCGTGTTGTAGAGCTGAAAACCGCTCTCGCGGCGGCGTTCGAGATAGGCGCCGACATACTCGCGCGGCGGCGTGAAGTCATAATCGTCGCCGAGCCCGCCGGATGCTTCCGCGTAAATCAGCTTGCGGAAGCGCTCCCTGGCCTCGCCGCTGGCGATGATCACCTGCCAGGGCTGACTGTTGCACCACGACGCCGTGCGCTGCGCGGTAGTCAGCAAATGTTCGATCGTCGCGCGATCGACGTCCTTGGCCAGGAAGGCACGCACCGAATAGCGCTCGTTGAGGAGCTCTTCGAGCACGCCGATGCGGTCGTTTTGGTTCACTTTAGCGTCCATTGCCTAGCTCGCTTTTCGTGCCCCGGACGCGACGCAGCACGAAGTGATGCGGCGCTGAGCCGGGGCCCATTGTGGCCTGTCCATCGTGGCTCCCAGGTCCCGGCTCGCGCTTCGCGCGTCCGGGACACGAGATATCAACGTCCCTTCGTCGGAATCTTGTTATACGGCACGTCCTTGTCGACGCGGATGTCGCCCGGCAGTCCCAGCACGCGCTCGGCGATGATGTTGCGCAAGATCTCGTCGGTGCCGCCGGCGATGCGCATCGAGGGCGAGGACAGCAGCATCTGCTGAAACTGGCCCTGCACCGTCTCCTCGTCCACGCCGGTGAGAACGCCGGCCGCGCCCTGGAGGTCCATGGCGTAGGTCGCAATGTCCTGGAGCATCATGCCGGACACCAGCTTCCCGATCGAATTCTCCGGCCCCGGCCTGTCGCCCTTGGACAGCGCCGAGATCGCGCGGTAGCTGGTGTATTTCAGCCCGCTCGACTTCACCGCCCAGCTCGCAAGCTTTGAACGTACGGCGGGATCGTCGATGGCGAGGCCGTCCTCCAGCATCAGGTTGGAGCAAAACTCCAACATCTCGGGGACGCCGGTCGCAAGCCGGGAGCCGATCGACATGCGCTCGTTCATCAGCGTGGTCAGCGACACGCTCCAGCCCTCGCCGACGGCGCCGAGGCGCTGGCTGTCCGGAATGACGACGTCGGTGAAATAGACCTCGTTGAACTCCTGCATGCCGTTGGCCTGCTTGATCGGGCGCACCTCGACGCCGGGGCTTTTCATGTCCAGGAAGAACATGGTGAGGCCCTTGTGCTTGGGCACATTGGGATCGGTGCGCGCGATCAAAAGGCCATAGTCGGAATAGTGCGCGCCTGAGGTCCATATCTTCTGGCCGTTGACGACCCAATTGTCGCCCTTCTTCTCCGCGCGCGTGCGCAAGCCCGCGACGTCAGAGCCGGCCGACGGCTCGGAGAACAGCTGGCACCAGATCTCCTCGCCCGCGGCGAGCTTCGGCAAATGGCGGCGCCTGGCGTCCTCGCTGCCGAACGCCATCACGGTCGGGCCGCACATGCCTTCGCCGATCTGGAACGGCTGGGTCAGCTTGCCGTAGACGCCTTCCTCCTGCTGCCAGATCACGCGCTCGATCGGCGTGGCGCCGCGGCCGCCATACTCTTTCGGCCAGTGCAGACAGGCCCAGTTGCCCTCCGCCTTCTTCTTCTGCCAGGCCTTGCCGACATCGACGATGTCGTGCTGTGCAAGCCGGATGCGGCCGAGCGAGGATTTTGACAGCTCCGCCAAAAACTCCTTCGGCGCGTTGGCGTCGACCCATTTGCGCGCGGTCTCGCGGAATGCGGCTTCCTGCGGGGTGTCATCGAAATTCATGGCGAACCTCAGTTCTTGCTCGGTGTTAGTCCCTCATGGTGAGGAGGCGCGTAGCGCCGTCTCGAACCACGAGGCCCCAGTGGGGCCTTCATCCTTCGAGACGCCGCGTTCCGCGGCTCCTCAGGATGAGGGTCAGCCTCTTCCCTTGGTCGGGATCTTGTTGAACGGCACGTCCTTGTCGACCCGGATGTCGCCGGGCAGGCCCAAGACCCGCTCAGCGATGATGTTGCGCATGATCTCGTCGGTGCCGCCTTCGACACGCGTGCCCGGCGCGCGCAGCAGCATCGCCTGGAAGCGGCCGGCGACCTCGGCATCTTCAGGACCGCTGACCACGCCGGCGGCGCCCTGAAGATCGAGTGCATAGGTCGCGACATCCTGGATCATCGATCCCGCCACCAGCTTGCCGATGGAATTTTCCGGTCCCGGACGTTCGCCCTTCGACAGCGCCGAGATCGCGCGCATGCTGGTGTAGCGCAGGCCGCTCGCCTTCACCGCCCAGTTCGCCAGCCTCGCGCGCACCGCACGATCCTCGATCGCGGGACCGTCGTCGAGCATCAGGCTTGAGCAATAGTCAAACAGCTCCGGAAAGCCGGTCGAGACGCCGGCGCCGATCGACATGCGCTCGTTCATCAGCGTGGTCAGCGACACGTTCCAGCCGTCATTGACCTCGCCGAGGCGCTGGTGATCGGGAATGCGCACATTGGTGAAATAGACCTCGTTGAAATCGGAGGCACCGCTGGCCTGCTTGATCGGCCGCACCTCGACGCCCAGGCTCTTCATGTCCAGGAAGAACATGGTGAGGCCCTTGTGCTTGGCCACATTGGGATCGGTGCGGGTCAGGAGGATGCCGTAATCCGAGTAGTGCGCGCCCGACGTCCAGATCTTCTGGCCGTTGATGACCCATTCGTCGCCGTCCTTTTCCGCGCGCGTGCGCAGGCCCGCTACATCCGAGCCGCCGGCCGGCTCGGAGAACAGCTGGCACCAGACCTTTTCACCGGAGGCGAGCGGCGGCAGATAGCTGCGCTTATGCTCCTCGCGCGCGAATGCCATCATGGTCGGCCCGCACATGCCGTGGCCGATGATGAACATGCCGGACAGCTTGCCGAAGGGACCCTCCTCCTGCTGCCAGATCACGCGCTCGATCGGCGACGAGCCGCGGCCGCCATAATCCTTCGGCCAATGCAGGCAGGCCCAGCCGGCGTCGGCCTTCTTCTTCTGCCAGGCCTTTGCCACTTCCAGGATGTTGGCGTTCTTGAGCTGGGTGCGGCCGAGCGAGGATTTGCGCAGCTCGTCCTCGTACTGTTGCGGCGCGTTCGCCGCGATCCAAGCGCGAGCGGTGGCGCGGAATGCGGCCTCCTGCGGGGTGTCTTCGAAGTTCATGATTTCATCTCTCGGTTCATTCCCCGGACGCTGCGCATCACGAAGTGGTGCGCTGCAGATCCGGGGTCCATTGCGGCCCCTGGGTCCCGGCTCTGCGGCGCTTCGCGCCGCGTCCGGACACGAGCGGTGGGCTACGCCGCGTTCTTCTTGCGCATGCGGTCGATCAACTGGTCTTCCCAATAGGACAGGCTGCCGAGCCCGAGCGCCATGGCGTTGGCGCGGCGGTAGTACATATGGCAGTCGAACTCCCAGGTGAAACCCATGCCGCCGTGGACCTGGATGTTGTTCTTGGCGCAGTGCTGGAACGCCTGCGTCGCGCTGATGCGCGCCGCGGCGGCGGCTTCCGGCAATTCACCTGCGTTGGTCGAGAGCGCCCAAGCGCCGTAATAGCTGTTGGACCGCGCCAGCGTCGCCGAGACATACATATCGGCGAGCATGTGCTTGACGGCCTGGAACGAACCGATCTGGCGACCGAAGGCAATGCGGTCGAGCGCGTAGTCGCGGCCCATCTCCAGTGCGCGGTCGGAGCCGCCGACCTGCTCGAAAGCACACAGCACCGCAGCCCGGTCCAGCACCTGGGTCAGGATGCTCCACCCTTCGCCGGCGGCTCCGAGCGGCTCGGCCTTGCAATCCCTGAAAGTGATCTCGGCCTGCCCTCGGGTCGGATCGAGATTGGTGAGATTCTTCACCTCGACGCCGCCGCTCTTGAGATCGACAATGAACAAGGAAATGTCACCATCGCGTCCGCTCGATCCCGTACGTGCCGCGACCACTGCGAAGTCGGCAATCGCGCCATCCGCAACCGGCTTCTTGACACCGCTGAGCACGCCGTTCGCAGCCGTCAGCTTGATGTTCTTCGGCGACGGATTGCCCTTGCCTTCGAACAGCGCCAGCGTGCCGATCGCCTCGCCGGAGGCAATCGCCGGCAACCATTTTTTCTTCTGCGAATCGCTGCCGGCAATCAGCAGCGCTTCGGCGGCGAGATAGACGGTGGAGGAAAACGGCACCGGCGCATTGGCTCGGCCCATCTCCTCGGCGATCACGCAAAGTTCGAGATGACCGGCGCCCGCACCACCAAAATCCTCGGGAATCGCGACACCGAGAAAGCCCATCTCGGCGAGGCCCTTCCACAGCGCCTTGTCATACGGCGCCTTGCCGTCGAGAATTGCGCGCACCGCCTTGGGCGAACACTTCTCGGTGAGGAATTTGCGCGCCTGGTCGCGGAGCTGCTTCTGGTCGTCGGAGAAATCGAAGTTCATGGCGCGTACCCGTGTTGATGATGTCGATTACTTGAGAATGATGACGGCCTGGTCGGGCTTGTCGGCATAGAGCCGCTCCACCAGCCCGACGCGGCGCTCCAGGCCGGCGCGCTGGTTGATGTAGCCCTTGTCGGTGAGCTCGTTGCCGTCGATCGAGGGCGGCTCCGCCATCAGCATGGCGCGCGCGATGATGCGGCTGCCGGCGCCTTCGCACTCCCGGTTGTGCGCTTCCAGTCCGCGCCGGAAGCAGGCGATCACCTCGGGGTGCTTCACCGCATCCTCGAAACTCAGGTCGGGATTGCCGACGAGTTGGCGGCAGGCATGCAGGTTCGGCCAGGCCAGCAGACCGATGAACGGACGGTCCTGCCCCGCGACCAGTGCATCGTGCACGACAGGCGTCGCAGCCGCGATCGCATCGGTGCGCAGCGAGCCGACATGGACGAAAGTGCCGGTGGTGAGCTTGAAATCCTCGACCACGCGCCCGGCAAAGATGATGCCCTTCACCGGATCGGTGTCGTCGACGAAGATGCCGGCATCCCCGATACAATAGAAACCTTCCTCGTCGAACATCGTCCTGGTGAGATCGGGCTGGCCGAAATATCCCGGCGTGACGTTGACGCCGCGCAGGCGCAGCTCGTATTTCGAGCCGCACGGCACCATCTTCAGTTCGACGCCGGGGAACGGCAGGCCGATCAGGCCGACACGCTCGGTGTCCCAATAGGTGCCGGTCGAGGTCGGCGCGGTCTCGGTCGAGCCCCAGCCAGTGTAGAACACGATGCGCTCGCCGGTGGTTTTCACGGCGAAAGCTTGCATGCGATCGTAGAGATCATCAGGCAGCCGCGCGCCGCCATAGGCCATGATCGAGAGGTTCTTGAAGAAGGAGCGGCACAACGCATCATCCTTCTCCATGGCCGCTGCCAACGCAGCATAGCCGGCCGGCACGTTGGCGTAATAGGTCGGCGATATCTCGCGCAGATTCCGGAGCGTCTCCTCGAACTGGCCCGGCATCGGCCGGCCATCATCGATATAGAGCGTGCCGCCGTCGACCAGGATCGGGTGGAACGCCGCATTACCGCCCATGGTGTGGTTCCAGGGCATCCAGTCCAGCATGGTGGAGATCGGACCGCTGGGATCGCGCGGCCGCACCTGCATCATCATTGCCGCATTGGCGCACATCATCGCTTGCGTGTTGATGACGGCCTTGGGCATGCCGGTCGAGCCTGACGTGAACAGCAGCTTGCCGACGGTCTCAGGCGTGATCTTCGCGATCGACGCTTCGACATCGGCGGTCACGGGCGTCGCCACGAGCTCGGCAAAGCTGACGCTCTTGATGCCGTCGCAAGGCCGCAGGACGTGAACGATGGTGACGCCGGTGAGATCGAGCGCTTTCAGCGCCTTCTCGAAGGTCGGACCATCCTGCACCATCACCACGGCGGGCTTGATCAGATCGAACAGATATTTCAGTTTGACGTGATCATGGCTCATCAAGGAGTAGGCAGGCGACACCGGCGCGGCTGGGACGCGCGCCTGCATCGCGGCCTGCGTCATCAGCGCGTGCTCGATCGAATTGCCGGAGAGGATCGTAACCGGGCGGCCGTCGAGCGCGAGATTGAGCAAACCCTGCGTCAGCGCATCCACCGTGCGCTTGGCTTCGCCATAGGACACCTTGCGCCATTCGCGGTTCGGACCGCCGCGCTGCGCGAGCCAGATGCGCTCGGGCGCTTGCTTGGCCCACTTCGCCAACGAAGCCGGAATATGCGTCTCGTGAGCTTGCAGCGGAACGCGCGACTTCAGCACAACAGTGCCATCGCCGCGCCGCTCGACGTCGATGTCGCGCTTGAGCCACTCGACCTTGCGAAACGCGGGCTTCGTCATCACCGCCGCCGCATTCCCACTCATTTTGCGTCTCCCGGAATTTCTCGTCCTTTACGGATCTTCATTGTCAGCGCTTGATATAGACAGGCTTTCGCTTCTCAAGGAAGGCCCTGATGCCTTCCGAAAATTCCTCGGAGCGGCTGCACAGGACCTGGTTGCGGTCCTCCATCGCGATAACGGCTTCCAGCGATCCGGCATCGACGCTCATGTTGAGGCATTCTTTGGACAGGCGCAGGCCCACGGGCGACGCCGTGATCATCGCGTCGACATAAGGTTCGGCGGCGTCATCGAGCTTGTCCTCGTCGACGACCTCGGAGACCAGCCCGACCGCCAGCGCGCGGTCGGCGCCGATGAAGCGCCCAGTGAGGATCAACTCCGAGGCCACGGAGACACCGACGAGACGCGGCAGGAAATAGCTGGTGCCGATGTCGCAGCCGCCGAGGCCGAGCTTGAGGAAGGCGCAGTTCATTCGGGCCGACTTCGTGGCGATGCGGATGTCGGAGGCAAGCGCCAGCGCAAAACCGCCGCCGGCCGCCGCGCCCTGTACCAGAGAAATGATCGGCTGCGGACAACGACGCATCAGCATGACGATGTCGGCGATGCGCCGCTGTGAATCCAGCGACTCGGTGACGCCGGGCGGCTCCTGCTGTCCGGCACGACGCGCCATCGCCGCCTTGAGATCGAGGCCTGCGCAAAAGTTCTTGCCGGCGCCCTTCAGCACCACGACGCGCGTATCGCGGTTGCGCTGGAGGCCCTGGAAGTAGACGTTGAGTGCGTCGATCAGCGCCGGATCAAGCGCGTTGAGGCTCTCAGGACGATTGAGCGTCACCGTGTCGACGCCGTCGTTGTGCTCGATCAGCAGCGGTTCGGACATGAGGCGCCTCGTGCTTGCCGCCGATCGCGGTGCCGATTGCTACGCCCTCTCCCCTTGTGAGAGGGCATGTACGCTGTGAGCCCAGAGTTCACTTGGGTGAGGGGTTTGTCTCCGTGGACGCAAACCCCTCATCCGGCGCGCTCAGGAGCGCAATTGCGCTCCAAAGCGCGCCACCTTCTCCCACAAGGGGGGAAGGAAGAAGAGCTACCGCGGCGCCATGCGGATGGCACCGTCGAGACGGATGGTCTCGCCGTTGAGCATCGCGTTCTCGACCATGTGCACGGCGAGCGCGCCGTATTCGTTCGCATCGCCAAGACGCGAGGGATGGGGCACCTGGGCGCCCAGGCTCTTGCGGGCCTCTTCGTTCAGGCCCATCAGCAGCGGCGTCATGAACAGGCCGGGCGCGATGGTATTGACACGGATTTTCTGGCTGGCGAGGTCGCGCGCCGCCGGTAGGGTCAAACCAACAACACCACCCTTCGAAGCAGCATAGGCGATCTGGCCGATCTGGCCTTCATAGGCCGCAACGGAAGCCGTGTTGATAATGACGCCACGCTCTTCACCGACCGGCTCGATCGTCACCAGGCGTTCGGCGAACAGACGCAGGCAGTTGAAAGTGCCTATGAGGTTGACGTTGATGATGCGCGCGAACTTTTCCAGCGGGTAGACGCCATCGCGGCCGACGATGCGCTGCGAGCCGCCGATGCCGGCGCAGTTCATCAGCACGCGCGCGACGCCGTGCGCGGCTTCCGCCTTGGCGATCGCCGCTTTGATCTGCTCTTCGCTGGTGACGTCGGCATGCAGCGCGACGCCTTTCACTTCGGCGGCGACCTTCTCGGCGTTTTCCTTGCTCTGGTCGATCACACCAATCTTGGCGCCCTTGGCGGCCATGGCGCGGGCGGTCGCGGCACCGAGGCCCGAACCACCGCCGGTGATGAGAACCGCTACGTCTTTCAACTGCATCGCAAATACCTTTCCTTGGACGTTTCTTCTCTAGGCTTGAAGAGTTCCGGCCGGATCATCCAGCCGCGGCAGCTTCCTCGACTTGCGTGAGGATGCCGCCGCAGATCAGCGTTTCCATGTGCTTGATATATTGCCGGCAGACTTCGTCGGTGACCGGGCCGACGCCGGTCGCGCGAGACATCGCGTGCCGGCCGAAGAACAAATGATCGCAGGCCCCGATCAGGCTGGTGTAGAACAGCACCGGATCGGTGGCGCGGAATTCGCCGTGACTGACGCCTTCGGCGAGCAGGCGCCGATGGAAATCCAGCAATGGCGCCACGAAGAATTTCGAGACTTCGTCCGCGGAGCCCGCGACGCTCTCGTGCAGCAGATAGTGGATCAGCCGGTTCATGTAGGGAAACCGGTGATAGGCGCGAATGATGCCGGCGATATGCAGCTTCAGCTTCGCGGTTGGCGTAATCGGCTGGGCCAGCAGATATTCGAGGTTGGAGAGTTCCGTCCCCGCGTCGCGCTCGAGCAGAGCCAGCAGCAGACCGTCCTTGTTTCCGAAATGATATTTGACCAGCGCGGCGTTGGCGCCCGACTTCTGTGCGATGTCGCTCAGCGAGATCTCGATCGAGGAGCGTTCGATCATCAGCTCGCTCGCGGCCACGAGCAATTTCTCTGCCGTGGAATTCTTTCCGCTGGGAAGCCTGTTCGGTACGCTGGTAGCCACGGAGATTCCTGAATGCGCTTTGAGAGGCGCGCAGATAACCTCAAGCAGCGCCTCCCCACAAGAGTTAATTGATCGATTGACTAAACGATCAGCCGCCCCTTAAATCCGCGCCGACAACCCATTCGATACAGAACAATCCAGGGAGAAACCGACATGGCCGAGGCTTACATCGTCGCCGCTGCGCGTACCGCCGGCGGGCGCAAGGGGGGCCGCCTCGCCGGCTGGCATCCGGCCGATCTCGCCGCAAAAGTGCTGGACGAATTGGTCGACCGCACCAAGGTCGATCCGGCCCTGGTCGAGGACGTGATCATGGGCTGCGTCATGCAAGTCGGTGAGCAGTCCAACAACGTCGCGCGCAACGCGATCATGGCCTCGAAGCTGCCGGAGAGCGTGCCGGGCACCTCGATCGATCGCCAGTGCGGCTCCTCGCAGCAGGCGCTGCACTTCGCAGCCCAGGCCGTGATGTCCGGCGCAATGGACGTCGTGATCGCCGCCGGCGTGGAATCGATGACGCGCGTGCCGATGGGCCTGTCCTCGCAGCTTCCCGCCAAGAACGGCTTTGGCAATTACAAGAGCGCGGGCATCGAGCAGCGTTATCCGAACATCGTGTTCAGCCAGTTCACCGGCGCCGAGATGATGGCCGAGAAGTACGGCCTCTCCAAGGATGAGCTGGACCAGTACTCCTACAACAGCCATCAGCGGGCGATCGCGGCAACGCAGGCCGGTCACTTCAAGACGGAGATCGTGCCGCTCGAGATCACCCGCGCCGACGGCTCCAAAGACACCCACCATATCGACGAAGGGATCCGCTTCGACGCCACGCTCGACGGCATCAAGGGCGTCAAGCTGATCGCCGAGAACGGCAAGCTCTCCGCGGCCAGCGCCAGCCAGATCTGCGACGGCGCCTCCGGCGTGATGGTGGTGAACGAGCGCGGCCTCAAGCAGCTCGGCGTGAAGCCGCTGGCCCGCATCCATCACATGACCATGATGGGCGGCGATCCCGTGATCATGCTCGATGCACCGCTGCACGCCACCAAGCGCGCGCTGGAGAAGGCGGGCATGACGATCGGCGACATCGACCTGTTCGAGGTCAACGAGGCTTTCGCCTCGGTACCGACCGCGTGGCTCAAGACCACCGGCGCCGATCCGGAGCGCCTCAACGTCAATGGCGGCGCCATCGCGCTCGGCCATCCCCTCGGCGGCTCCGGCACCAAGCTGATGACGACGCTGGTGCACGCGCTACGCCAGCGCGGCAAGCGTTACGGCCTGCAGACCATGTGCGAAGGCGGCGGCATGGCCAATGTGACCATCGTGGAGCGGCTGTAAGCTGCTGCCGCATTAAAGGTGTCGTCCCGGCGAAGGCCGGGACCCATATCCACAAGAGCCTATAGTTAGGGCGAGTTGGGGCGACATCTAACTTCAATTACTAAAATTCGTGGTTATGGATCCCGGCCCCCGTGCGCAATTGCGCACTAGGCCGGGACGACATCTCGTACGCCTTGGGACCGCGCTAATGACTCACCCGTCTGTTCACGCACAGACCACTCCCGACAAGATCGCCTACCAGATGGCCGCCACCGGCAAGGCGATCACCTATCGCGAGCTCGACGGGCTCTCGAACCAGGGCGCGCACCTGTTCCGCTCGCTCGGGCTGAAAGCCGGCGACCATATCGCGCTGCTGATGGAGAACCGGCTCGCCTTCATGGAGATCTGCTGGGCCGCGCAGCGCAGCGGGCTCTATTACACCGCGATCAGCCGCTATTTGAAGCAGGACGAGATCGACTACATCATCGCCGATTGCGGCGCGAAGGTCGTGATCACGACGCCGAAATGCGCCGACCAGATCCAGGGCCTGATCAAGGGTGCAGCCGGCGAGCCGGTCTTCTACATGATGGACGAGCCGCAAGCCGGCTTCCGATCCTACGACAGGGAAGCGGCCGCGCAGCCGACAACGCCGATCGCCGACGAGGTCGCCGGCTACGACATGCTGTATTCGTCGGGCACCACCGGCCGGCCCAAGGGTATCAAGAAGGCGTTCGAGGGCAAGCCGATCGACGAGCCGAACGCGTTTCTGCGCGTCCTCTGCGCCAATATGTGCGGCATGAACGCCGAGAGCACTTATCTGTCACCGGCGCCGCTCTATCACGCAGCTCCCTTGCGCTTCAACATGATGGCGACCGTACTCGGCGGCACCTCCATCATCATGGAGCATTTTGACGCCGAAGAATTCTTGAAGCTGATCGAAAAATACAAGGTCACGCAGTCACAGCTCGTGCCGACCATGTTCGTGCGCATGCTGAAGCTGCCGGACGAGGTCCGCAACCGTTACGACGTCTCCACGCTGAAGGGCGCGATCCACGCCGCCGCCCCCTGCCCGGTCGACGTCAAGGCAAAAATGATCGAATGGTGGGGACCGATCCTGATCGAGTATTACGCGGGCTCGGAAGGCAACGGCGTTACCGTCTGCAACTCGAAGGAATGGCTGGAGCACCGCGGCAGCGTCGGCCGCGCCGTGGTCGGCAAGATCAAGATTCTGGACGAGAACGACGAGGAGCAGCCGACAGGCGAGATCGGCACGGTCTATTTCGCCGATGCGCCTGTTTTCACCTATCACAACGATCCCGAGAAGACGAAGAAGGCCTACAACGCAAAGGGCTGGTCGACGCTCGGCGATGTCGGCTATCTCGACAGAGACGGCTTTCTCTTTCTCACCGACCGCAAGTCCTACATGATCATCTCCGGCGGGGTGAACATCTACCCGCAGGAAACCGAGGACGTGCTCATCACCCACCCTGAAGTCGCCGATGTCGCGGTGTTCGGCGTGCCGAACGAGGAGATGGGCGAAGAGGTCAAGGCGGTGGTGCAGCCGCACGATCCGAAGCGCGCCGGCAAGCAGCTCGAGGCCGATTTGATCGCCTACTGCAAGAGTCGCCTCTCGGCGATCAAATGCCCGCGCTCGATCGATTTCGAAGCCGAGCTGCCGCGCACGCCAACCGGCAAGCTGGTGAAGCGCCATTTACGCGACAAATATTGGCCGAAGGCGGCAGCGAAGATTTAGCGCTTCAAAAAACGACGCCGAGCTTCAATCAAACAAGCTCGGCGTGTGGTTCACCAGCGCGCCTTCGATCTCCAGCATCTTCAGCTTCGTCACCACGCCGCCATTGGCGGAGAAGCCGCCGGGCTTGTTGCCGGCCGCCAGCACGCGGTGGCAGGGCACCACGATCGGGCACGGGTTGCGTCCGAGTGCCTGGCCGACGTCGCGCGACAGCTCGACACCGCCGAGCTGCCTGGCGATGTCGCCATAGGTGACGGTCTTGCCGGGCGGGATGGCGCGGGCGATCGCGTAGACGCCGCGGTTGAACTCGGGCACGCCGTCGAGATCGAGCGGGATGTCGGTGAGGTCATCCGGCTCGCCCGCGAGCAATTTTGTGATGCGGTCGATCGCCTGCTGCACGTCGGCCGTCGGCTCGGCTTCGCTGGCGTCAGCATGGCGCTGGCTGATGCGGGTGCGGATCTTCTGCTCACCACCCATCGGCAGTTGCGTGCCGTTGATGCCGCGCGGACCCCAGGCAATGGCGCACAGGCCGATCTTGCTATCGAACAGGGCAAAATGCTGGTCGGTCATGGCTTGGTCCCTGGCTTGCGTTCCCTCGCATGCCCCCAATGTGAACTGAGCCCAAATCTAGGCTTGGAAATAGTTGCGATCCACCCGGTTTCCGGGAATCTTGCACAGGAGTTCCGCAGCCCGCCGCGAGTCCCCGATGCAAAGCCTCCACGTCAACGGATACGACATGCCCTATCTCGACGTGGGCGAGGCCAGGACGGGACCGCCGCTGGTCTGCGTGCACGGCTCTCTCTCCGACTTCCGCACCTGGGGCTGCGTGCTCGGGCAGCTGACGCAGCGGCACCGGGTGATTCCTGTCAGCCTGCGGCACTTCTTCCCGGCGCAATGGGATGGCGTCGGCGACACCTATTCGATCGCGCAGCATGTCGACGACGTCATCGCCTTCATCGAGAAGCTCGATCTCGGCCCGGTCGATTTAATGGGCCATTCCCGCGGCGGGCACATCTGCTTCCGCGTGGCGCAGCGGCGGCCGGAGCTGCTCCGGCGGCTGGTCCTGGCCGAACCCGGCGGCGAGCTCGATGCGAGCCTCGATCCCGACTATGCCGGCGGGCCCTCGCCGCTGCTGGCGCGCTTCACGGCCTCGGCCGCGAAGATCGCGGCCGGGGACGTCGATGCCGGCCTCGCAGTCTTTGTCGACACGCTGGAGGGCGCCGGCACCTGGCCGCGGCTGCCGGCGATGGTGAAGCAGAATTTGCGCGACAACGCCTTCACCCTGCTCGGCCAGGTCCGCGACAACCGCCCACCGTTCTCGAAGGCGGATGCGGAATCGATCAAAATGCCGACGCTGTTCATCCTCGGCGGGCGAACCAAGGGCCTGCTGCCAAAAGTGCTGCATGCGCTCGCCGCGCATGTGCCGTATTCCAGGACGGCGGTGATCCCGAACGCGACGCACCCGATGTTCGAGCAGGCGCCGCAGAAATACTCCGAAGTGGTGCTGGATTTTTTGGCGGGCTGATCATGCAGACATTTCACGTCAACGGTTACGACATGGCCTATCTCGAAGTCGGAGAAGGCCCGCCGCTGGTCTGCGTGCACGGCACGCTCGGCGATTTCCGCACCTGGTATTCAGTGCTCGGCCCGCTGTCGAAAGCGCATCGCGTGATCTCGGTCAGCCTGCGGCATTTCTTTCCCGAGCATTGGGACGCCGTCGGCGACGATTACAAGATGGCCCAGCACGTCACCGACGTGATCGCCTTCATCGAGCAGGTCGAACCCGCACCCGTCGACCTCATGGGCCATTCGCGCGGCGGCCACATCGCGTTTCGCGTGGCGCAGGCGCGGCCCGATCTGCTGCGAAAACTGGTGCTGGCCGAGCCGGGCGGCGATCTCGACGCCAGCCTGCGGGTGCCTGAAGGCACGCCCGCACATCCGCCGCTGGCCACGCGCACCACGCGCTCGGTCGAGATGATCCGCGCCGGCGACATCGAGGGCGCGCTGCAGAACTTCTACGAAGGCATCGAAGGTGACGGCTCGTGGCGGCGCGTGCCGGCGGCGGCAAAGCAGCAACTCCGCGACAACGCGCTCACCTTCCTCGGCCAGATCAACGAGCAGCGCCGGCCCTACACGCTTGCGGATGCGCAGGCGATCAGGACACCGACGCTGCTGATCGGCGGCGGCGCCACGACAGGGAGCCTGTCGGTGATGTGGCGCGTGCTGGCCGAGCACGTCGCTGGGACGAAGACGGCGGTGATCCCCAATGCCGGGCACTGGATGTTCGAGCAGGCACCGCTGGAGTTCGGCGAGGTGGTGAGCACGTTTTTGGCGGAGTGAGCGTCCTCGCACTTCCATTTCCTCGAAAACAACCCCATGCACAGTAGCGGACCCTAGCAATATCAACGGCTTGGCGAAGCGCAAAAACGAACTCAGACGCCGCGTTGGTGGCGCTTGACGCCCTCAAACTGTCGCCATATCTTCGAACACGGAATTCGGTATTCCCTTTCATCATTCTCGGAGCAGCCGGCGTGATCCCTCTCGACCCGCTTCCGAACCTGATCGACCAGGTCTATGCGCGGATCCTGGAGGCGATCTCCGACCGCACGCTGCAGCCCGGCCAGCGCATCCGGCAGAACGAGCTCGCCGACAAGCTCGGCGTGTCGCGCCAGCCGGTGTCGCATGCGCTGCACCTGTTGCACCGGCAGGGGCTGGTCGCCGAGAGCGGCCGGCGCGGCTTTGAAGTCACCCAGCTCGACCCCTCGCGCATCCGCCAGCTATACGAGGTACGCGGTGCCATCGACGCCTTGGCGGCACGGCTCGCGGCGGAGCGCGCGGCAAGCGACGCGGCGGGACGCGCGCGGCTGGATGCAGCGCTCGGCGCCGGACGCGGTATCGATCTCAAGACGCCGCTCGCGGAGCTGATCGCGCTCGACGTCGATTTTCACCGCGCGATCTACCAGCTGGCAGGCAATCCCGTGATCGAGGAGACGATCGCGCCGCAGTGGCCGCACATGCGCCGCTCGATGGCGACCGTGCTGTCCGAACTCGATTATCGCGGCAGTGCCTGGACAGAGCATGCTGCGATCGCAGGGCACATTCTTGCTGGCGATGCGAAGGCGGCCGAACGCGCGGCGCTTGCACATGCGCAGACGGCGGGACGGATGACTGAGGAGAGATTGAGGGCGACGGACGAGGCGGCGTAGGCATTCCACGCCGGAACGACAATCAAAAACAACGCAAGGAGGACGACCCATGAAACTGTCCCAGGAGCAATTGGAGTTCTTCGACCGCGAGGGCTGGCTGTTCCTGCCCGAACTGTTCAGCCCGGAGGAGGTCGATTTCCTCGCGCGCGAGGCAGTCGGCATCTATGACGCGAACCGGCCCGAAGTCTGGCGCGAGAAGAGCGGCGCGCCGCGCACCGCCTTTGCCGCGCATCTCTACAACGAGGCGTTCGGCATCCTCGGCGCGCATCCGCGCATGATCGACCCGGTCGAGCAATTGTTCGGCGAAAAGGTCTACATGCACCAATTCAAGATCAACGCGAAGTCGGCCTTCACCGGCGACGTCTGGCAATGGCACCAGGATTACGGCACCTGGAAGCGCGACGACGGCATGCCCGAGCCGCGCGCGATGAACATCGCGATCTTTCTGGACGAGGTGATGCCGATCAACGGCCCGCTGATGCTGGTGCCGCGCAGCCAGGACGCCGGTGATCTCCAGGCGTCGCATGACCTCGCCACCACGTCGTACCCGCTGTGGACGCTCGACGAGGACACGGTGACGCGGCTGGTCAAGCAGGGCGGCATCGTGGCGCCGACCGGCAAGCCGGGCGGCATGCTGATGTTCCACGGCAACCTGGTGCATGGCTCGGCCGGCAACATCACGCCCTACCCGCGCAAGATCGTCTACCTGACGCTGAACGCGGTTTCGAACTACATCCGAAACCCGACGCGGCCGGAGTACATCGCGCATCGCGACTTCGCGCCGATCAAGACGGTGGACGACGACGCGCTGGTGCGGCTCGCCCGTGCGCCGCGGCAGGCGGCGGAGTAGAAACACTCTCGTGCCCCGGACGCAGCGCAGCACGTCAGTGATGCGCTGCTGAGCCGGGGCCCACGCCGCGCGCAATACTCTCTCACTGGGTCCCGGCTCTGCGAAGCAGCGTTGCCGGACGATGCTACGCATCGCCTAGGCTGCACCGCGTCCGGGACACGATACTTCATCGGGTAACAACATGAACCTCTTCCGCCTTCTCCAGGCCCGCGCTTCCACCGGCAAGCCCGTCCGTGTCGCGCTGATCGGCGCCGGCAAATTCGGCTCGATGTTTCTGGCGCAGGTGCCGCACACGCCGGGGCTCGTGGTCCCCATCATTGTCGACATCGACCGGGATCGTGCGCGCGAGGCCTGCCGCACGGTCGGGTGGGACGAGGCCCGCATTGCCGCGACCGTCTTCACCGATGACGGCGCGCGCGCGATTGCCGGCGGCGCGATGGACGTGGTGGTGGAGGCGACCGGCAATCCGGCCGTCGGCATCAGGCACGCCCGCGCCGCGATCGCGGCGGGCAAGCATATCGTGATGGTCAATGTCGAGGCCGACGTGCTGGCGGGTCCGCTGCTCGCCGAGGAAGCGCGCAAGGCCGGCGTGGTCTATTCGCTCGCCTATGGCGACCAGCCGGCACTGACCGCGGAGATGGTGGATTGGGCCCGCGCCACCGGGTTTCACGTGGTTGCCGCGGGCAAGGGGACAAAGTATCTGCCGGCCTATCACGACGTGACGCCTGACAGCGTCTGGCAGCATTACGGGCTGACCGCGGGAGAGGCGCAATCGGCCGGGATGAATCCGCAGATGTTCAACTCCTTCCTCGACGGCACCAAGTCGGCGATCGAGATGGCCGCGATCGCCAATGCCTGCGGGCTGGACGTACCCGCGGCGGGCCTGCTGTTTCCGCCCTGCGGCGTCGACGACCTGCCGCATATCATGCGCCCTCGCGACAGAGGCGGCGTGCTGGAGCGGTCCGGCGTGGTGGAAGTGGTCTCCTCGCTCGAGCGCGACGGAAGGCCGGTGTTTCGCGATCTGCGCTGGGGCGTTTACGTCGTACTGGAGGCGCCGAACGACTACGCTGCCGACTGCTTCAGGCAGTACGGGCTGAAGACCGACGCCAGCGGCCGCTTCGCTGCGATGTACAAGCCCTATCATTTGATCGGCCTCGAGCTGAACATCTCGGTGCTGTCGGCCGCGCTGCGGGGCGAGCCAACCGGGCAGCCCTACGGCTTCCGCGGCGACGTCGCCTCGGTGGCAAAACGCAATCTGCGCGCCGGCGAGATGCTGGACGGCGAAGGCGGCTACACGGTGTGGGGCAAGCTGGTGCCGGCGGCCGCGAGCCTGAAGGCCGGCGCGCTGCCGATCGGCCTGGCGCATCGGCTGAAGCTGAAGCACGACGTCGCCCATGGCGAGATCGTGCGCTGGAGCGACGTCGAATTTGACGCAGGCAACGAGACGATCAGGACGCGGAAGGCAATGGAAGCGGCGTTCGTAAGCGCGGATCAGGTCGCGCACTCATAAATCGAGATTCATTGGTGCGGCCTGAGCGATGTCCGCTGGCCAACGCTTTGCGGACTCAAGCTGAACATTGTCTCAGGTCAGCTATGGGCCAACACCGGAAGTCGCTCGCGACCATCTTTTTCCGTAGCCATGGTCATTTCCCGGGCTGAATATGCACATTGTACTCGGCATTGCCGGCGCGGGGATTGCCAGTGCAATCTTGAGCGCCTCGGTATCAACTTGGATGGATAGGTCCGCTACCTGATTTCCGGCTTCATTGGCGGGTCTCACTAATTTGGATTGTTCGTGCCGTACGGCCAACTTGAGGCTTCAGAATACTTTTGGACCACCAGGGCCAGCGGCCTGCACACGAGCAGACTGTCAGTCTCAAAGATCGCGAATACGCTGGCCCATGGAGGGCCGTGCAATAGTCGAGCTATCATTAACGGAACTGCCGAAGGGGGCAAATTATTTCGAATGTCGGCCCGTTAGCGGCGACAGCATTTTAAATTCGCACGATTGCCCGCGTCATTCCTGATCCGATTTCTTGCATCGTGATCGACGCCCTCTTGCGGGTCCTCCGTATTTGCCCATCTCCGTATCCGGAAGGCGATCGCGTTGCAGGCCCCAAAAACCGGGAGACACGTCGATGACATCACAGGGCGACGAGACCGCGCAGTCCACGCGCATGGCGAATATTCCGTACGATCAGCGAGCCAAGATCACCATCGAGCGCAAAGGCCAGACAGCGTTGATTGGCATCAACCGGCCCGACATCGACAACCGACTGGACCCGGACGCGACAGAGAGCCTGGCGCGAGCCTACTACAATTATGACCGCGATCCCTCCCTCCGTGCCGCTGTTCTGTTCGGCTATGGCGATCGCTTCTCCAGAGGTATCGATGTCGATGCCTACAAGGCCTTCGCTCAGTCCGGAAAAAAAATGATGGATGGACCCGGCTTTATCGACCCTCTCGGGCGCACCAAGCCGGCGCTCACGAAGCCCCTGGTTGTCGCGGTGCATGGCGACACCTGGAATATGGCGCACGAGCTTTTTCTTGTCGCCGACATCCGCGTGGCGTCGGAAGACACGGAGTTCGGTCAGGACGAGAACACGCACGGCCGTTTTCCCGGCGGCGGTTCAACGGTACGTTTCCCCAGAGAGGCCGGATGGGGCAATGCGATGCGCTTCATTCTAACAGGCGATCATTGGGGAGCGAAGGAAGCTCTCCGGATGGGAATGGTTCAGGAAGTGACCCCCGACCGGGATGCGGCTCTCGCGAAGGCTGTCGAGATCGCCAGCAAGATCGCCGCATGCGGCCCTCTCGGCATCAAGACGTCGCTGGCCTCCTCGCATATGGCGCTCGACGACTCCGAAACGGCGCTGGGCAAGCTCGACGACCAATATCGTGCGTTGTACGCGACCTGGGATTTCCGGGAAGGCCGCGATGCCGAGGTAGAAAAGCGTCCGCCCGTTTACGAGGGACGTTAGCGGCAAGCTCTCGACGATGGCTTATTTGCTCAGGACGTCTGGATTCTTGGGCGCTGCAAAGGCACGGGTGCGGTGATCCCCGGGTTGAGACCATCGCAGGCACGGTTCGCGCCGACCGAAGCAGAGGTTCAGCCGTTCATCATCCCGACGCAGAACAAAACCTCAGTGATTTCCGCAATGGGTCGCAACCCGACAAACTGGCGCTCGGCTGCAAACTTCCGGTCTACCCCTCTGAGCCGACATGTAGCGGCACCGCCCCGACGGTAGCGATGGGCCAAAACCGGACAGACTCCAAACAACAGGCATTCGGCTTGCTCGCGGCAGTCGGCGCCCTATCTCGAATGGATCACGAAGGGTTCAAAAAATGGAACGTTCCGCACTTGTCGCAGGAGCAACCGGCATAGTGGGCAACAATCTTGCCCAACATCTCCTGGAGCGGGGGTGGTCAGTTTACGGACTGGCACGCAGGCCAGCAATTGATATCCCCGGTATGTTGCCAATCGCTGCTGATCTGTTGGATCCGGCGTCCCTGGGTTCGGCGCTGCGCGAACTGCGTCCCACGCATGTTTTCTTCAGCACGTGGCTTAGGCAGAAAACGGAGGCAGAGAATATCCTGGTCAACTCTGTGATGGTGCGCAACTTGCTGGATGCATTGTCGTCTGCCGGGTCGGTCAGGCACGTCACACTTGTAACTGGCCTCAAGCACTATCTCGGGCCGTTCGAAGCCTATGGTCAAAGCAGCTTGATCGCCACTCCGTTTCGAGAGGACCAACCTCGGCTCGATACCGAGAATTTCTATTATGCCCAGGAAGACGAGGTGTTCGCGGCGGCGAATCGTGACGGCTTCAACTGGAACATTCACCGGCCACATACGATCATAGGCTATGCCGTCGGGAATGCCATGAACATGGGCACGACGCTCGCTGCGTACGCCACGATCTGCCGCGAAATCGGACGCCCGTTTCTGTTTCCAGGCTCTGCAACTCAGTGGAACGCACTAACGGATATGACGGACGCTAGACTGTTGGCCAGACATCTGGAATGGGCGGCCACGACAGATGCTGCCCGCAATCAGGCTTTCAATGTTGTCAACGGGGACGTGTTCCGTTGGAAGTGGATGTGGGGGCGCTTGGCAGCTTGGTTCGGACTGCAGCCAGCAGCGTTTCCGAGCGAAAACCTTCCGCTTGAGCGACAGATGAGCGACGCCCATCAGATTTGGTCCGACATCGCCCGGAAGCATCGTCTGGCAGAACCGGATCTCAACCGGCTCGCGTCTGCGTGGCACACCGATGGTGACCTCGGTCGGCCGATCGAGGTTGTCACCGACATGAGCAAGAGTCGTCGGCTGGGGTTCCTTGACTATCAGGCGACGGACGAAAGTTTCTTCGACCTGTTCACGACTCTGCGAGAGAAGCGGATCATACCGTGAGCGAGGCGGCTCGCTCGAGGCGTTCGAACCGAGCGCGACTTCGGCTTAGGGTCAAAAGCGTCGGTCTAGCGCTCCACTGCAAACTCCCGGTCTACCCCGCTGAACCGACATGGAGCGGCACCGCCTTAACGTAGCGATGGCCAGAAGCGTCGTTCGAACGTGAAAGCAAGGAGCGGCGCGCGCACCACATACAACGGGGGTTGCTGCTTGGAGAAAATGCAATGCGTGTTGTCTTGGGATTATGCCTTGTGATCGCGTCGTGTGCTTCTGCGAACGCCGCCCCAAGGTCGCATCACAACTCGCGACAAGCGATGACGCGTCCTGGCCAGGCTGGCACCCCGAGCTATATCACTCCACGCGGCGTGCACATCTATCGCGACGATTCCGTTCCGGGAGGTCTCCGGACAGATCACGACGAGCCTCCTGCCTACGATGATCCATCCAAGTTTGGCGGCGGCTGATTGACGGAATCAGCGCGCGTCTGCTTTGGGTCAGACTGCGAAGAACTCAGGATGAGCAAATGCCGTCCGGATTACCCCTGAATGCGGACACCGCTCGGTGCAATTGGCATGTCGCGAAAGTCACACCAGCAGACGATGCTTGCCAGCTAACTAGCAAGCTACGCGGGCTCATCTGTTGGGCTGCCTGCGTTCCCTATGAGCAACGACCTCGAAGAGCAGGACGAAGGGTCCGATTATCGCAAAGCCGACGGTCCCGGATATGAGGATCATCTGAACCACGGAGTATTACTTCGTTACTTCTCCAGTCTTGATCTTTCCCGAGGCTGGGAATTTTGGTGAGGCTCATAGCTCATCATCGTCGCCATCGTCATCCTGATCGTCTTCGTCCGAATCGACGACCATCGCTTCGATGTACTCACGACGGACAGCCCCAGCTGTGCGGCCCGATGTCGGACCGGCCAGGAAAAGCCACCATCCCCCGGTCACCTTTCCATAGATGGCAATCGCGCTTCACTTGCGGTCTCAAAAGGCTGACCATCCACTTCCACGCGCGGGTCATTCCAAGTTGCGAGATATCTTTTTCTAAAGCGCCCATTCGCCTACCGTATTAACTGGGGCGGTACGCCCATGTTCGTGCCACGTTTTGAGCTGATGCTTGAAGCACGGCAGAAAAAACAAAAGCGTCGGAGGAAACCGTCATGACAACGAAGTTGGCAAGTGCCGTCTGTATTCTCTCGCTCGTACTCTGGGGCTCGGCCGCAACCGTTCATATTGCATCGGCGCAAGCCCAGTCCATCCCCGCGCCCCCGCTCGCCGGTCCGCCATCGCCGGAGCAAGTGCAGCCGTGGGGTCTGCCACCACCGCCGCCCGGCATCGGACCGGTTACTTTGTTTGCGGATATCCATGATCAACCCCAGGGCAAGTTTCTCGAGGGCGGGGCCTTCGACAAGGCAGGCAACTTCTGGTTTGTCGCGATTGGCAGCGGCTGGGTGTCCTACCTCACTCCAGACGCCAAGCTGGTCCCCGGGTTCAACTGCAACCCGAAAGGAGACCTCGGTCCCGCTTGCGAACCGCAGGGGACGCGCTGGCATGACGGCAAGCTTTACGTCACGACCCGCCACCTCGGCGTCCTGGTCTATGATCCGGAGACGAAGAAACTAAGCTCGCTCGTTTCCACGTTCCATAACGAACTCTTCAAGGGTCCAAATGATCTCGACTTCGACGCCGAGGGCAACCTGTATTTCACCGACCCATGGGGAACAGGACCAGGACCCGATGCGGCTGATCGGACCGGCGCGGTCTATCAATATTCCAAGGACGGGATTCTCCGGCGCATCATCACTACGGGCAGTTTTCCTAACGGCATAGCGGTTTCGCCGGATGACGGCACGCTGGCTGTTGCGGATTATGCGAGCAACCGGATGCTGTATTATTCGTTCCTGCGAGGGCCGAATCCCGCCTGCGCCGACTGCGCCAACGATCCCTCGCACACGACATTCTTCTTCGCCACGGCCGGAAGCTACAATCCCGGCAACGGTGGGCCTGACGGCATCCACTATGACGTGCATGGGAATCTCTGGGCGGCGTGCGGCATCGGCGGAGTCATCGAGTACGATCCGCGTGGCTTCATCATCGGTTACGTACCGTTGCCAAATGGTGATTCCTCGGCCACGAACTTTGCCTTTGGCGGCGAGAATAACCAATATATCTACATGGAAGGTGCCGTCAGCGGAACCGTCTACAAGTTCAAGGCGCCCTACCCGGGACTGATTGGGCCAGATGGCGTGCGGTTGGCGGCGCAACCATGACTTCGCCGCGAGGCTGCTGCGGTGCGCACCGCATCAGCCGCGCATCACCGCGTAGCCGCTGATTACCGCGATTTAATCTTCGTCCTCATCGTTCATTCATAGACGAACCTCTACACGTCCTGTGGAGATAGCACTCAACGGGAGGAACTAGATGAAACTTAGAATCGCACTTCTCGCACTGGCCGCGTTAGGTGGCGCAGCTCTTTCGACCGGGACCGCTTCAGCAATGCCACTGGCCCCCTTGGGACAGTTCCAGTCTTCGAACGTCGAGAACGTCGCAGTGGTCTGCGGTCCGCGCGGTTGCCTCCGCACAAGGCCCGTGTATCGGCGCGGGGCCTACGTCGTCCGTCGCCCCTATGTACGTCGCAGCTATGGATACCATCGGAGCTATCGTCGGTACTAACTTGAAAGAGGGCTTCGGCCCTCTTTTTTCTTCCTGCTAACGTTTGGCCAAAATCTGCTTATCCATCGAGATCCAGATACTCGACGCATTGCTCGCCAATAAAGGCCTGCTTCTTCGGCGGTAGCCAACATGACTTTCGCCGTGCGCTGGGCATCAACGGGTTGCCATGCGTGCAGACCCCTATCTGTCACTTCCGCAGTCCGCCGTGCCTCACTAAGCGGACCTCAACGAAGTGCGCCGCTACTTCGCTGAAGGGCCACAATCTGACCTGGGCAACCGTCCCCGGATATCGGCTTTGGTTCTGCGTCAGGGAAGCAGCCGCTCTTCCTTCGCCTGCCTGAACCACTTCCGGAACATGTCTTCGGTGTCCATCATCTCGGTGAAGCCCGCGCGGTTGATCTTCACGGTCGAGACGATCGAGGGCGAACCGGATTCGGCGTGGCCGTAGCGCAAACTGTAATCGGCGTATTGGAACGAGAGGCCGACGAATTCGGCCAGCGCAGGCGATACAAGGTCGTGCTTGCGCCGCAACGCATCCCAGGGGCCGACCCAGCTTGGAAACGCCTCGGCAAGCGACAGCGGGACCGGCTTGCCCGGCATCATCTCCAGTGCATCCGCCACAGCAGGCCAGATGTTCTCCCAGGTGAAGACGTCGCCATTGGTCACGTTGAAGGTCTCGTTTCGCGCGGCCTTGGCCTCGCCCGACCAGGCGATGGCGCGGGCGAGGAGATCGACGTCGACCGCTTGCGCGACGCGCGCGGCGCCGCCGGGAAAATCGAGCGGCCTGCCCTGCTCGCGCAGCATCGCGGCGTAGACGCCGAGCGGCGGGATCAGGTCCATGGCGCCGCCCATGGCAAGGCCCACGATCAGGACCGGCCGCAGGATGCTCCAATGCCAACTCTTGCCCATTTGAAGTTCGCGCAAAAAGTTTTCCTGCGCCCAGTAGAAGTTGGGCTGCTCGTACATTTCGGAGCGGCCTTCGCGGGCCGGCACGGTCAAGGGGCGAACGTGGACGCCGTAGGCCTTAGTGCCCTGCAACAGGGCGACGTGCTTGAGGCCGGGTGAGACCGGCTCGAGCGCACTCATCAGATTGCGCAGCATCAGGTCGTTGGTCTTGATCTGCTGCGGATCACGCCAGCCATCGACGAGTTGCGGCGCCTCGTAGAGCGCGGCGTAGATCAGATGGGTCGCGCCCTTGAACTCGTCCGCGGCGCGGCGGCAATCGGCTTCGCTGGTGAGGTCGATCGGGACGTGGCGGGCGCCGTAGAGGTCGCGCGGCCTGCGCCGCGACAGTGCAACGACCTCGCAGGGGTCCGATGTACCGAAGTGCCGCAACGCGGCGTTGCCGACGAGGCCGGTTGCTCCGGCGACCACGACCTTCTTGCCCGCCATGCGAGGCTCCCTGGTTTTTGCGCGACTGAATAGCAGATCGCTAAGGGGCCCGACTTGCGTCAAGCCGGCGTTCGCACCTGCGAGGCGCCGATGAGGCTTGATTCTCGAGAGGCGCCCGGTCATCCTCGCTCGCGGAACCGCAACGATCGGAATTCCACCAACGAGTGCCTCAAGGGCCTTTCGGAAACGCCACCAGGTCTCAACAGACACCGTCGAGCGTCGACGAAGACAAGACGACACCAAGATCGTTCCCTGGTCGAAGCATCGACTTAACGGAGGGAAACGCATGGAACGTCGTAAATTCCTGACGGCAGGCGGATTGGGCCTGGCCGCGAGTGCTGTTGCTGCGCCCGCGATCGCGCAATCCAATCCGGAGGTGAGATGGCGGCTCGCCGCGAGCTGGCCGAAATCGCTCGATACGCTGTACGGCGGCTGCGAATATTTTTGCAAGCGCGTCGCCGAGATCACCGACAACCGCTTCCAGATCCAGCCGTTTGCCTCCGGTGAAATCGTGCCCGGCCTGCAGGTGCTCGACGCGGTGTCGAACGGCACCGTCGAGATGGGAAACACCGCGCTGTATTACTATTGGGGCAAGAATCCCGCCTTCACCTTCGGCACATCGCTGCCGTTCGGGCTCAATACGCGTCAGCATATCTCCTGGCTATTGTGGGCCGGCGGTCAGGACATGCTCAACGATCTCCTTAGGGAGCACAACGCCGTCGGCGTGCCGACCGGTTCGACCGGAGCTCAGATGGGCGGCTGGTTTCGCAAGGAGATCAAGACCGTCGATGATCTCAAAGGACTGAAATTCCGCGTCGGCGGCTTTGCCGGCACCATCATTGCGAAGCTCGGTGGCGTGCCGCAACAGATCGCAGCCGGCGAGATTTACCCGGCGCTGGAGAAGGGCACCATCGACGCGGCCGAATGGGTAGGCCCATATGACGATGAGAAGCTCGGCTTCGTGAAGGTTGCAAAGTACTATTACTATCCAGGCTGGTGGGAGGGCACAGGCCAGGGCCACAACATCATGAATCTCGAGAAGTGGAATGCATTGCCTAAACACTATCAGGCAGCCGTTT